>RFHE01000328.1 GCA_003696445.1 Calditrichota bacterium
CTCCTGCTCGATGAGCACCTCTTGCACCTGGCCCACGTGGGCACAGTTTTTCCGGTAGGAAATCTGTTTTTGAAGTTCGTTCAGGTAAACAATGCGCTCGGTTTTAACTGCTTCGGGCACATCGTCCTTAAACTTCCGTGCGGCGATGGTCCGCGGGCGCTCGGAATACTTGAAAATAAAGGCCGAATCGAACTCCACCCTCTCTACCACCCGCACGGTTTCCCGGAAGTCCTCATCGGTTTCGGTGCAGAAACCCACAATAATATCGGTGGTGAGCACCACCTGCGGAATTTTGCTGCGAATCTTCTCCACCAGGGCCAGAAATTCAGCCTGGGTGTAGGTGCGATTCATCAGCGCCAGAATGCGGTCGCTGCCGGCCTGGAGGGGCAGATGAATTTGCTTGCACACTTTGGGATTCCAGGCAATGACCTCCAGCAGCCGATCGGGAAAATCTTTGGGATGGGGAGAAGTAAAGCGAATTCGCTCGATGCCTTCCACCTCACTCACCCGCTCTAGCAAATAGGCAAAGTCCCTGCCCTCAAAATTGTACGAATTGACGTTCTGGCCCAGCAGGGTCACCTGGCGGAAACCCTCGGCCGCCAGGCGGCGCACCTCCTCCACCACATTTTCCGGATCCCGGCTCCGTTCCCGGCCGCGGGTGTAGGGCACCACGCAAAAGGTACAGAAGTTGTCGCACCCCCGCATCACGGCGATCCAGGCATTGACCCCGCCCTCGCGGGTGGGATAGACATCCGCGTAGGTCTCAAACTCGGACAGGGTGACGTCGAAGGCCTTCTGGCCGGTTTCCTCCACCTGCTGAATGACGCGCGGCAGGCGTTTGTAGCTGTCCGGGCCGGCAATAAAATCGATGGGCAGGCTGGAATCCTTGAGCAACTGCTGGCGAAAATTGGTGGCCATGCACCCCAGAATCCCTATTTTCACCGCCCGGCCTTTGCCCCGACCGTGGCTCTTTAACTGGTGAATGCGATTGTAAACTTTTCGATTGGCATTCTCCCGCACCGAACAGGTGTTCAGCAACACGATTTCTGCTTCCTCGGGGTCGTCGGTGAACTCGTAATCCTCCTGCCGGAGAATGGTCTTCACCAGCTCGGTGTCGTACTCATTCATCTGGCAGCCGTAAGTTTCGATGTACACTTTCTTTTTCATGAGCTGCGCAACACCTGTCGGTTCTGCCTTTTTATTCCAGTTTAAGCACAAGAATTTAAAGGGGATTCATCCGGGTTAAAATGAGAAATTTTTATTTGGTTCCGCCGGCGCCGGCCGGAAGAAAAAAATCCCCTGCCCGATTGAAGGCCTCGGGCAGGGGAACAATCAGAACCAGTCGGGACGGTCTAATTGAAGAAGTACCGGAACCCAATCTGTGCCCGCCAGCGGGAGAGCAGACTGGGATCGTCGATAAAGGTTTTGTCCGGACCGGTAAAGTGAAAGACCGGTGCGCCATCCTCGAAGCGGACCAGGGTGAGCGGCGAGGTGGCCGCAGGATCGGCAATTTTGCGCACTCCCCAGCTGTTGTTCAACAGATTGGCCACGTTGAGCACATCCAGCGAAATCTGAAAGGTGTGCTTGCTCCCACCCACGTTTAGGTTGAAATCCTGCAAGATCCGCAAATCAATGTTGCTGTACCAGGGATTGAGCAACCCATTGCGCTCGGCAATCTGGCCCCGGTGCTTGCTTAAGTACTTGTCCTGCTCAATGAAGGCGTTAAACCGCTGCCATTGCTCTTCCGGAGAGATGACGTTGCCCGAGGCATCGACCATCGGATCGAAACGAATTTCGGAAGCATCGCGGGGAATGTAAATCAGGTCGTTCCCGGAGGCCCCATCGCCGTTCACGTCTCCCGAATAGATGAATGAGTAGCGGTTTCCGCCGGCCCCGGCAAAACGATTCCCTTCAGCCACTTCCACGAACAGTCCAAAGGTGGTGGCCAGCTTGGGCGACCAGCGATGCCGGTAGGTGGCTGCCCCCACAAAGCGATGGCGCTGACCGAACTCCGAATGGCTCAACTTGGGTTTGTTGGGGTCGCCCTGAACAGGCTGATTTTGCCACAGCACCGAGGCAATTTCGGTACTCTTCAATTTGTTTTTGGCCTCCAGAAAGGCGTAAGACACCGAGGCATTCAACCCGAAATCGAACCGTTTCCGCAACTGAGCGGTAAAGGACAGGTTGTAGCCATCGCTGGTGTTATCCAGCACGTAAATGCCGGCACCGCCATCGGGATTGAGCTCGTTATTGCCAAAGCCGCCGTAAAAAGGCCGCCCATCGGGCAGGGTGCTCACCGGTTTGACCAGATCGGCATTGCGCACGAATACCGCATTAATGTCCTTACCGTAAATCAATTCCACCGTGCCAACCAGTCCCTTGCCCAGCTTCTGGTCGATGGCAAGGTCCGTGGTCCACACCTGTGGCCATTTGAAATTCGGATCCATGGCATTCAAGTCGAAGGACTGGCGCAGCACCGAGTTGCGCTTTTTGTCGGTGTAGATCAAGGGCACATCGGGATTGGCAAACGGATCCCACAGGTTGGGATTGGCACCCGGATTGGAAATCACGTTGCCGATCCATACAAAGGGCACCCGACCGGTAAAAATGCCGGTGCCCCCGCGAATCTGGGTCTTTCGGTCCCCCACGGCATTCCAATTAAACCCGATGCGCGGGGAAAACAGCGCCTTGGCCCCGGGCAGCTTGCTCTGATCCACCACTTCCGGATTGTCGTTTTCGTCCAGGGCGGTCAGGCTGCGCGAGAAGGGATTGTCCACCGGGTCGGTAAAGTAGATGGGGAAATCCACCCGCAGGCCGTAGGTCAGGGTCAGACGCGGATGGGGCAGAAATTCATCCTGCGCGTAAAAGGCCAGCTGCCCCACATCGATGTTTTCCCCCTTGAACGGCCCGCTGCCGATCATGGCCCGGAAATCCTTAAAATTTGGGCTATTGGGATCGGTCATGTCAAAGAATTCGTCCAGCGAGGAGAACGTGGAGCCCACCGGAATGCTGGCCGGCAGGAAAAACACCCCGTGACGGAAAATATTAAAGGAATTGAAAAACAGGTAGGACTCGAAGGTCCCGCCCACGGTGATCACGTGGTTGCCCGCGTAGTAGGTGAAATTGTTGGTCACCTGCCACACGTCCTGATCCAGGATGTTGTGAATCGAAAAGGGCTCGTGCCCCAGGGTGGTGTAAGTCACCCCGCCCTCGCCCACTTCAATGGTCGGGAAATCCTCACTGAACGGATTGCGAAAATCCCGAAAACGATTGTAGCTGGCAAAAAAGCGATTGGAGAACTTGCTGCCCCGGCTGTTCAGCTCCAGGGCAAACGAATTCAGCTCGTTGTTGATCTGGTAACCGGCCTTGGAGAAGGGCAGGCTGTTGGCATTGGGCCCGCGACCGGTATTGTTAAAACTGAGCACAAAAGGATGCGGCGGCAAATCCCGGCGGGCATCCAGAAAGTTGTAGCGGAAGGTCAGATTGTTGTTCTCGTTAATGTTCCAGTCCAGCTTGATCAACAACTTGTCGTTGTCGGTACTGTGGATGTACCCTTCGTACACCCCGGGGTCGTAATTGTACACGCGAATCATCCGATTGCGAATCGAATCCATGACCGAAGCGCGCACCCGGGATTCGCCGAATACCACATTGCCATCCCGGTCGGCCACAAAGTTGGTTCCCGGATCGTCCCGGCGTTCCAGCTCCCCGTTAATAAAGAAGAACAGCTTGTTGCGGATGATGGGACCGCTGACACTGAAGCCGGATTGGTTAAAACTGAGATCCGGATTGGCGATTACCGGATTACCCCGCACATCGTTGCCGATGAAATTCTCGTTGCGCAGAAAGGTGTAAAGTGAGGCTTTGAAGGTATTGGTTCCACTCTTAGTTACCGTATTGATGCCGGCGCCGGTAAA
>RFHE01000329.1 GCA_003696445.1 Calditrichota bacterium
CTACGATACCGAATCGCTATCGGCCACATTGCTCCACCTGTTCCAGAACAGCAAATCTTTTCAGGAGGTCGTCCTCAAACGCAGCGATACCCTGCATGTGCTGCCCAATAACATCGAAATGTCGGCTGTTGAATCGCTGTTTTTTAAATCGTTTACCCGAGAATTTTTGCTCCGGGACGTTCTCCACCCCATCCGGTCTGAATACGACTTCATCCTAATTGATTGTCCGCCCAATCTGGGCCTGCTTTCCATCAATGCCCTGGCGGCCTCCACCGAATTCGTCCTGGTGGTCTCACCCGAGTTTTTCCCCATGAAGGCCATCAAGCCCCTCTACGACACGTACCATATGGTGCGGCAAAAGCTGAACCGCACTCTGCGCTTCCGGGGTGTTCTGATGACCATGTGCGACTTCCGGACCCGCCATTCCCAGGAAATCCGGGCTATTCTGGAAAAAAATTTTCCTTCTCGCCTTTACCGCACCTACATTCGGGTAAATGTGGCCCTGAAGGAAGCCGCCTCGGTAGGCAAGAGCATCTTCGAATACGACCCAACCAGTCCGGGGGCTTTCGATTACCAGAACTTCGTGGAAGAATTTGTGCGAGACCACGATAAGGTTGTGGCCAAGCGTTCCTATTACGAATCGCGCTTTCAGGCACTGCCGCCGGATGAACAGAAGGAAATTCTCGCCTTTGCCCTGCAAAACTTGTCTCAATTTGTCCGCATGCGGGTGGAGAATCCGGAAAACATTCAAGATCCTGTTCTGAAGAATTCGCTGATTGTAGAGCGCAACAAAATTCTGGAGAGGCTGTTTCCCTACCGGCATCATTATCGGGCGCAGGTGGAATGAAACCCGGTCAACTACTTATTTTTCTGTGGCTTACAACCGGTGCCTGTCTGGCTGCTTTCGACTATCCGGCCACCAGTGCCGGCAATGCCTCCCTGGCCAACAGCACTCTGGCCGCCGGCGGCCTGCCGGAAGCCTCCTGGCTCAATCCAGCGCTTGGCCTGGCCGTCAATCACTGGTATGCCACGCTCAGCTATTCCAGGCTGTTCAATCTGTCCGAATTGACGTACGCATCCGGGTTTGCCGGCTGGCGGAAGGGCGGGCAGGCTTACGGCCTGGGCCTCTCGAGTTTTGGTGGGAGCAACTATCGGGAAACGCAGGTGCGCCTGCTGGCCGCCCGTGCCCTGCTGGCCGACCGGCTCTGGCTGGGCATGGCCCTGAATGGGTTTTTCATCCGTGCAACCGGCTATTCCCTGAATCCGGCCTGGGGCCTGGATATCGGCTTCCGTTACCGCCTGCACCCGCAGTGGAGCCTGGCCTCCACGCTGGAAAATTTTAACGCCCCAAAAATCAACGGCTACGGAGAGGAAGTGCCCCAACGCCTTCGGCTCGGTGTGGCCTACAGACCGGTCCCCGCAGCGGTAGTGCACCTGGCCGTGGAAAAGGATCGGTTCTACGACCCGCTGGTTTTACTGGGGGTCAGCTATCGGCTCTCGGCCTGGCTGGAACTGGCCAGCGGTTTTACCTCCAACAGCGACTTTCCTTCGGCAGGCCTTTTTCTGAACACCGGCAGCGTCAACATTCAATATGGCATCCAATCGCATTTTGACCTGGGGGTTACCCATTTTTTTCAGATTTCATTCAGCCATTAGGCCATTCCCCGGCAGATTTCTCTGGCTCCTCGTTCTGGGCGGCCTACTGGCGAGCGGACCCGCCTGGTCTCAGAAGCCCAGCCTGGAATCGGCCCGCCGAAAGCTGCAGACCATTCAGCGGCAAATCCAGAAGCTGCAGGGCGAGCTCTCTCAGACCGAATCCCGCCTGCGAAACGAATTGCAGGTGGTAGAAAAGCTGGAACGCCAGATCGCCCTGGGCCAGCAGGCCATCCGCCTGATCGAGGAGCAGGTTCGCCAAAAGGAAAAAAACATTGCCGTTCTGAACGGGCAGATCGACTCCCTCCAGCAACAGATTCACCAGCTCCGGCAAATTTTCTCCCGACAGGTGGTGTTTGCCTACAAATACCAGCGAGGTCATATGCTGGACTGGCTGCTGGGGGCGAAAAATTTGAATCAGGCCCTGCTGCGATACTGGTATTTTCGGAAAATTTCCACCAGCGCCCGCTCCTTGTACGAACGAATTGCGCTCAAAGAAAAACAACTGGAGGCAAAGCGAACGGCACTGGCCCGCGAGGTGGACGAGCAAAGGCAATGGCTGGCCGAGAAAAACGCCGAGCAACGGGATCTGGAAAAACGCCGCCGGGAACGAACCGCCCTGGTGGCAAAAATCAAGAAGAACAAAACCCTGCTCAGCCAGGCGCTAAGAGAAAAAAAGCGCAATTACCAGGAACTGCAGCGGTTGATTGCCTCGCTGGAGGCCCGCCGCGAAACCCGCCAACTGGAGCCCGCCACCCAGACCCGATGGGAAAAACTCTCCGGCAACTTTGCCCGCCAGAAGGGACGCCTGAACTGGCCGGTTAAAGGGAAGGTGCTGCATCCCTTCGGTCGCTATCGCAATCCAGAGCTAAAAACGGTCCTGTTCAATTCCGGCGTGGACCTGCGGGCCAGGAAAGGCAGCCCAGTGCGCTGTGTGTTCCCTGGCGTGGTTAGTATGATCACCTACATGAGTGGTTTCGGCAACACGGTGATTGTGGACCACAACAACGGCTACTACACCGTCTATGCCCATCTGGATGAAGTGCTGGTCAGTCCCGACCAGTTTGTAGAAGCCGGACAGCAACTGGGCACGGTGGGCGATTCGGGGTCGCTGGAAGGGGCCATGCTCCATTTTGCCGTTTTCGGCGGCAACAAGCCTCGCGATCCCCTCAAGTGGCTGAAAAAACAATAGGTTGGGCGAAAGGCTAACGTTCCCCGGTTGAGCCGAATCCGCCCCGGCTGGGCCGGGCAAAATCCGGGCGATCCTGCTCGTCCCATTCCACCTCCGGCAAATCCAGCCGCTCGAAGATAATCTGCCCGATGCGGGTGCCGCGGGGAATCTCCAGCGGCTGGCCGGCAGCCGGGTCGGCCGGATTGTAGTGGCGTACCACAGCAATTTTCAGCTCGTCGTCCGGTCCACAGTAATCCCCGTCGATGATGCCCACATCGTTAACCAAACTCAGCCCGTATTTCAGCGCAATGCCGCTACGGATGTGCATCCGGATGAAATAACCGGGCGGCGCCTCCACAATCAACCCGGTGGGGATCAGGGCCGGCACACCGGCCTGCAGCCGGACCGACTCCGAGCTGTACACATCCAGGCCGGCAGCGAGGGGGGTTTTCCGCACCGGCAAGGGGATGTCCTTATTTTTCCGATAAATCCGAACTTTCATTGCGCCTGACCTCAGCGTTAGATTGCTTCTCGGCAAAGCCCAAGTTTAACCCGGTGGGACCATCGGGTCAAAGAATTATTCAGGAAGTAAACAGCGCAAGGCATCCGTTTGTGAAAACGTCAGCCGGCGAATCGCGCACGGTTCTCTTTCTGGTCGCCCTCTCCCTGGAAGCCAGCGCCCTGCTGGAACAGTTACCGTTCCACAAGGAAGAATGGGCGGGCATCCCACTGTACCGCTGCAGCCGGTTGCCATTCGCCCTGCTGCGACCGGGCATGGGCGCACCCTCCCGGCCGGAGCAGATTCAGGCGCTGCTCACCACGCTGCACC
>RFHE01000330.1 GCA_003696445.1 Calditrichota bacterium
CCTTCCAGGGTGTAATAGTCGATGCCGTTCAGGGAGAAAACCTGCTCCACATTGTGCCCCAGTTCGTGAATGGCGATGTTAAAACCTTTGTAATTCATGCCGCCTTCCGGGACCCGGGTGCGCAGGTGGGCCTTGTCCGTACGCATTCGCGCTCCCATAGCATGTCCGGCTCCCCGCGCAGGGTCCACCTGAATGTGCTCGGCCAGAAAGCGCGCCTTCTGCGGGGAAAAGCCCAGCTTACGCAGAATAAAGGGCAGGTCATTCTGAAAGGCCTCCAGATTGGGGTACATCCTCTGGACGATGGCGTCCAGTTGCTCCTCGCTGTATTTACCCCGCGGTTTGAACCCGGTGTACCAGATGTCGAACGGCCGGAGATCCCTGCCCAGCCGCCGGCGAATCAGACCGGCAATGTCCTTGAGCACCGGGGCGCTGAGGATGGACACAATCAGGGCCTCCACTTCTTCTTCGGGGATTTCCCGATCACGCTTGAAGCGCCGGTCGATCAGGCTGGGAGCATCGGGATAATAGGGATCGGCGGCCCGCTCCGCCTGGAAGATGTTCCACCAGAACCGGTAACGCCGGGTGCCCTCCGGTTCGGCTTCTACCTTTTCCCCGGTGCCCTGTTTGAACACTTCGTTGGTGTAGGGATTCCAGTCCACTTTCGGATTGTTCACCACCACCGCGGGGATTTCCTGGGCAATGATGCGCTGCATGATCTGGAAGATCAGCTCCTGGCGGGGCAGTCCATCGGGATCGGCGTAGCGGGCCTTCAACTCATCACGCAGGCCCCAGTGGCTGATCAGCTTCAGCCCCTCGGGAAACAGCCGCCCGCCCTGCTCATCCAGCACGTTGTGCATATAAATGTTGTAGTTGCTGATGTAATCATCGGCCAGGGTGTAGGCCCGGGTTCGCTGCTGATTCACCTCGGCCGGTACCCGATCGGCAAACTGTTCCACCAGGCGCACCTCTGCCCATTTCCGCCGGCTCCACTGCAGGCCTTCCCGATTTTTCTCCTCCAGGCTGTGAAGGGGAAAATTGAGCAGGGCCACAAAGGCCAGGCGGGTTTTGAACATGTCCTCGCTGACATGGGCATATACGTCGTAGCTGCCGAACAGGTAATCGATGGGCAGAATGGGCCCCGCGTCCACGTGCAGCATCCAGTTAAAATCCCGGTAAATGCGATGCAGATTGCCGTAGAGGGATTCCAGGTTTTTCTGGAACCGTTCGAAAATAGCCTCCAGGGAAGCGGGATCGGCAGTAAAGTGCTCCAGGCAAAACGCTTCAAATTCCTGCTCGCTGCCATCCTCCTTGCGCCAGCGCTGGGCCACCTGCTTTACGCCAATCTCGATGCGTTCCTTCTCCTTTGCGCCCCACTTCTCAACCAGTTGTGCGGCGGTTTGCTCCTGTACTTTCTTTGTTATGACCATGGATCCCTCCGATTCTTGTTTGCCACCTGTACATCCCCAGACAACCAGGATGGCGACCAATCCTGCCGACATCCAGATGCGAGTCATGCTGAATTTGCCTTGCATTTCTTTCTCCTTGCGAATGGGTTCCCGGAAACACAACGCCCAGGGTTTTACCCTGTAACGCTTCAGATTGTCGCTTCCGGTCATTCCAGATTGGTTCCAGCTGCTGCCTGTGGACCAACCGGTTCAACAAAAATCCTCCAGGCGAATCTTTCCCTGCTGAATTTTGTTTCGTATGCGCAGGTAGCGTTCCCGGGTCCCCAGATCCAGCCACCGCCCGGTGTGGGGAAAAATGAAAATTCTCCGCCCCTCTTCCAGCGCCTTCAGGTAAAGGGCGCGAATAATGGACTCCGGTTTCGGGGAAAGGTAGGCGCGGGCCCGGGGGGTGAGCAATTGAAATCCGGTAAAAATGCCGGTCAGCGCATCCGGCGGGGGCTTCTGTCCTCGGGGGAGAAATCCCAGCAGGGTACCCTCCTCGCTGTAATGCACCAGACTGTATTTTCGGCTGTCCCTGCAGGGCACCACGGCCATGGCCGCCAGGGCACCGGAACGCCGGAAGGCCGCCTCGAAGGCGGGTAGTGACAGGTCGCTTAACACATCCCCGTTGACCACCAGCACGGTTCGCCCATCAAAGAACTTTTCCGCGAAGGCCACACCGCCGCCGGTGTCCAGCAACTGTGCTTCCTCGCTCAGGAAAATGGAGATTCCCTGCCAGTTGCGCTCGGCCACAAATCGGCGCAGCACGTCCCTCCGGTAGTGAGCGTTGATCACCACCCGCTCGATGCCTGCTTTTTGCAGCTGCCGCACCAGCACTTCCAGAAGGGTAACCCCGTTCAGGGGGAGCAACACTTTCGGCCGGTCTGCGGTCAGTTCGCCCATGCGGGTGCCCAGGCCGGCGGCAAGAATCATCGCCGTTCGGATGTGAGTCAGTCTGTCCATGGCGGGCCTAATTTAACTGGTCTGGAAGATATCCGGTAGCGGGAAAGCACAGGTCTGGACAAGTCCGTGGCGCGGGCAAACAGCACGCTGTGGCGAACCCGGGGATGACAGTGCGGACATCCCCGGCGCCCAAGTGGGATGGAAGTCTTTTCCGCACGTGCCGCGTTACCGGTGCCGGCGCGGTTTACCTCCCGAATGTCCCGATTTGCTCTTCTCTGCCAGATATTTCTGAATGATCCGGGTGCGCTCGGCCTCCACTTTTCGGCGCATGTCCAGATCGGCCTGACGGTCGAAATACTTCCGC
>RFHE01000331.1 GCA_003696445.1 Calditrichota bacterium
GGTGACGATGCCGTTTACGGCCTGACGGAAAGCGAAACGGGCCCGCCGGCTGGCCACCCGAAGGTGGGCATAGGCCAGCATTTCGCATCCCCCACCCAGTGCCTGGCCGTTGACCGCGGCAACGACCACCCGCCGCTCATTGGACAGCCGGGTCAACAGACCGATCATCCGGTGGCACATGCTGCGCACCGCTGTTTCGGTTTTCAGGCTGGCGAAGTAGGTCAGATCGCCCCCGGCACAGAAACTCTCCTCCCCGGTTGCGGTGAGAATCAGAACGCGGCAGTCGGTTTGTTGGTCCAACCGATCCAGGGCGGCTTCCAGGCCGTCCATCATGCCCCGGTCGATGGCGTGATGGCGCTCCGGCCGATCCAGCCACAGGGTGGCCACACCCTCCCCGATCTCCAGCTGCACGTTGTGAAACCGCTCCAATGAAGGGACTCCCTTCAGCATTAAAGCATCCCGCCCGGATCGCCCCTGGCGACCTGAACCGGCTATTTCAGAAGCACGGCTCGCTGGACGTCGCGAAACGACCCGGCTGTCAACTGCACAAAATAAATCCCGGAAGCCAGCGTGGCCGGCTGCCAGACCACCCGGTAGCGCCCCGGCCCCTGTACCTGGTGCACCAGTTGCTGCACCCGCCGGCCGGTAGCAGAATAGATGCTCAGGTCCACCCGGGCACGCTGGGCCAGCCGGTAGGTAATGGTAGTCGCCGGATTGAAAGGGTTGGGATAAACCGGTTCCAGGCGGAATCGACGGGGTAGCTGCCCCGTTTCATGCCCCGGGCTCAAACCGGTCACGCCGCCGCCCTCCACCAGTTGATGATACTGGTTCACCGCCAGGCCCTGGAACGTTTCCCGGGCCCCATCCGGCCAGAAAACCACCACCGAATCGGCCACCTGAATGGTATCCAGACCGAAATGCAGGCGCAAGCTGTTCTGAGAAACGTACCCGCTGCCAGCGGAAACCTGGGCCCATTGCTGGCCGCCGCCGGCGTAGAGGGCCACTACGGCCCCAACGGCCTGGCCTACTCCCGCGCTTTCCTGCAACCGAAATCCAATCCAATTGCGAAACGGGCTGTCGTTGCGGTACAGGATCAGGCCGGGCTTTTGAGGGGCGCTTTTGCCGGCCACAATCAGATCCAGGTCCCCGTCGTTGTCCAGATCGCTGTAGGCACAGCCGATGCCATCGTTAAAGCTGCGGACACCGGCGCTCTGGGAGACCTCCTCGAAGGTGCCGTCGCCCAGATTGTGAAACAGGGAATTGGGCACCCCGGCAAATCCGGATTGATTGTTGTTGAAAATATCCAGCCAGCCGTCGTTGTCAGCATCGAAAAAGAAGGTGCCCCAGCCCATGCTCTGGGGTGCATCGGTCACCCCGGCGCCGGCAGCCACTTCCAGAAAAGTACCGTCGCCCTGATTCTGAAACAGGGCGTTCAGATCCAGGTTGGTGATGTAAACGTCGAAGTCCCCGTCACGGTCGTAATCGCCGGCGGCCACGCCCATTCCCTGCCCGGTGGTCACCACCCCGGCAGCCTGACTCACATCGGTAAAAGTGCCATTGGCCTCCCGGCGGAGCAAAACGTTGCCCAGATGGCCATCCTGAGCCAACCAGAGATCGGCGTCGCCATCCCGGTCGTAGTCCAGAAAGCTCAGCCCCATCACCAGTCCCGGGCCGACCGGACCCCGGGCGCCAGCCTGGGCCGCGGTTTCGCTGAACGTACCGTCGCCGTTGTTACGGTAAAGCCGATTGGGCTGGGTTAAATCGGCAATGTAGAGGTCCAGCAGGCCGTTGGCGTCGAAATCGCACCAGGCCCCGCCACGCACATCGCCGCTGTAGGTAATCCCGCAGCTGTCGGTCACATCGGTAAAGGTGCCATCCCCATTGTTGCGCCACAACCAGGCGCCGGATTGAATCCCGCCCACAAACAGATCGGTCCAGCCGTCGTTGTCGTAGTCCCCGGCCAGCACCAGCCGGGCCGGTCCCATGCCGCTCAGTCCGGCAGCTGTAGTCGCATCCTGAAACTGCCAGTTGCCCAGGTTCAGATACAAACGACTGTTGCCGGCGGCATCGGCAACAAAAAAATCCTCCCAGCCGTCATTGTTGGCGTCCAGAACGGCCACGCCTTCACCATCGAACTGGGCAGAAACCCCACTTGTGGCAGTCACATCGGTGAATTGAATCTGGGCCTTCAGGGCAGTGGTTGCCCCCCAGAGCAACAGACAAAACAACAGGCTGTAAAAAAGTGCTGATTTTCCCAAAGGTCACTCCAGGAAACTGGTCATTCCCATTTGCTGTGGCGAATTTAGCCCGGCAAACAGTGGGGTTCCAGAAAAAATCGAAAATTCAAGGCCAACGTCGGCCAGCCTAGTCAGCAACAAACAACCGGACAGGCCGGACACCCCATTAATCCGTCTGGAGAGGATTTACACATGCCTGCTACAGCAGGAAAGAAAAATCCGTGACCTACACCGGTTGGCGGGTGCGCCGCCAGGCAATTCCGGGGAGTGAGCCGGCTGGAAATCAGTTGAACAGGTCCATGTCCGAGATATCCTCGTCCTCATCTTCATCGGACATGGAGAGCATGCTGCTGAGCAAATCCCGGAACTGAAGGCCGGAATCCAGCAGGTGCTTGCTGAGGAAAGAGTATTCGGCCAGGCCATGGAGAACAAATTCCATGAAGAAATAGCGCGTGGCCGGATCGGCCTCCGGCTGGTAGCGCTGTACCAGCTCAGCCAGACCGGGCACCTGTTCCAGCGCTCGCCGGTAGTCCGCGGTGGGGATGTCGTTCAGAATGTCCAGGGTGTTTCCCCGGCCGAACCAGTCCACAATTTTCTGATAGGGGTTGTTCTGCCCCTCCTTTTTGAATTTCTCCGGATCGGGGAAATGTCTGGGGAACAGGCTGCGGATAGCCTTACCGATCAGGATCTGCGCCACCTTCAGCGGGCCCTCCAGTTCGCCTTCGTAAACCAGCTCAATTTTGCCGGTAATGGAAGGAATGACCCCCCAGAAGTCGGAAACCCGCACGCCGGTCCGAGCCTCGTTGTGGATGATGGCCCGGCGCTCGGCGGCACTGATCAGATTCTCGTAACCGGAAATGGTCAGCCGGGCGGACACACCGCTTTTGGGATCCACATATTCGCTGCTTCGGGCCTCGAAGGCGATTTGCTCGATCAGGTCCCGGGCCAACTCGGGAACTTCCACCACCACCTTCTGCTCCTCCAGCACGCGGGCTTCCTGTTCGGTAATGCGCCGGGAAATCTCCAGCGAGCGCGGATAGTGGGTTAAAATCTGGCTTTCAATTCGGTCCTTCAGCGGGGTAACAATCGACCCGCGGTTGGTGTAGTCCTCGGGATTGGCGGTAAAAACGAATTGAATGTCCAGAGGGAGGCGCATCTTAAAGCCGCGAATCTGGATGTCCCCTTCCTCCAGAATGTTGAACAGGGCCACCTGAATCCGGGCCTGCAGGTCGGGCAGTTCGTTGATCACAAAAATGCCCCGATGGCTCCGGGGGATGAGGCCAAAGTGAATGACCCGTTCGTCCGAATAGGGCAGTTTTAGCGTGGCGGCTTTAATGGGATCCACATCGCCGATCAGGTCGGCCACAGACACATCGGGAGTGGCCAGTTTTTCGGTGTAGCGCTGGGAGCGATGCAGCCAGGTGATGGGGGTCTCGTCCCCTTTTTCGGCAATCACATCCCGGGCATAGCGGGAGATGGGCCTGAGGGGATCATCGTTCAGTTCCGAGCCGGCCACCACCGGAATGTATTCATCCAGCAGATCCACCAGTTGGCGAGCAATTCGGGTTTTGGCCTGCCCGCGCAAGCCCAGCAAAATAATGTTGTGCCGGGAAAGAATGGCCCGCTGCAGGTCCGGAATCACCGTCTCGTCGTAGCCCAGAATGTTCTCGAAAATCGGCTCGCCGGCCCGAAGCCGCCGGATGAGATTCCGCCGCAGTTCCTCCTTGACCGACCGGGGCCGATAACCGGCCGCCTTTAATTGACGCAGCGTGTTTATTTCCTGATGGGGTATCCTCATGGTTCACTGCCTGCCTTTCTTTCTAAAAAGCTCAACGCACCCGGCGCCGGCGGTTTCGGATGTAATCCTCAAACAGATACTCCCCCAGCCCTTTCAGGCTGGTGTAAAAGGCCCTTCCGTTGTTCACGCGGGTAAACTCGCGCACAAACTGCTGGAGGTAGGGATCCCGTGCCACCATGAAGGTGGTGATCGGAATGCCCAGACGCCGGCACTGGGCAGCCAGATTCAGCGTTTTGTTAACAATTTTTCGGTCCAGGCCAAAGCTGTTCTTGTAGTAACGCAACCCTTCTTTGATGCAGGTAGGTTTGCCGTCGGTAATCATGAAAATCTGCTTATTGGGGTTTTTTCGCCGCCGCAGGATGTCCATGGCCAATTGCAGACCGGCCACCGTGTTGGTGTGAAATGGACCCACCTGCAAGTAGGGCAAATCCTTGATCTCGATCTGCCAGGCATCGTTTCCGAACACAATAATGTCCAGCGTGTCCTTCGGATAGCGGGTGGTAATCAGTTCGGCCAATGCCATCGCCACCTTTTTGGCCGGCGTGATGCGGTCCTCGCCATACAGAATCATGGAGTGGGAAATGTCGATCATTAAAACGGTAGAGGTCTGGGTCTTGTATTCGGTTTCCACCACTTCCAGATCGTCTTCGGTGAGCATGAAATCGCCCAGGCCGTGGTGAATCTGGGCATTGCGCAGCGATTCGGTCATGGCGATCTGTTCCAGAGAATCCCCCCACTGGAATGCCCTGCGCTCACTGGTGGGCTCATCACCCAGACCGGCATGGGGCGAGGGATGATTGCCTCGCCGTGTTTTTTTGAGCTTGCCGAATATTTCCTCCAGAGAGCGACGCCGAATCACCTGCTCGGTGCGGGCACTGGGATGGAATACCACCCGGCCATTGACTTCCTCGGCCTCCAGGTAGCCGTTGTCAATCAAATCCTGAATAAAATCGCCCATCCCGTATTCTTCGTCGGTCAGGCCGTGACGGCGATCCATTTCGGTGAGCCAGTTCAGCGCCTCGTTGGCATCGCCCGCAGTGATGAGCAGCAACTGGAGGAAAATGTCCAGCAGGCGCTCAAACGGCGACTTGTTGCTTTCCTGCGGATCAAATTTGGTGAATCTATAGCCGGGCATGCCGTTGTATCCCTTTTTTCCCCTCCCATTCCGGCCGGCTCCACTATTCACTCGCCGGTTCAGCCGGCAGGGCCGGCAAGGTTGCTTCCCTCCGTTAGCAGCAAAACGCTCTTACTCAGGCCGCCTGCTGGTCCTGCCGCTCAAGCCACTGAACGACCTCCCTCTCCAGGCTTTTGCCTTTGTCTGCATTGTACCAGCGCTGCAGCGCGAGGGAGATTGCGTGCTTTTCCAGCCCCTCCTGTCGCCACTGGCGAAATAGCTCTGCCGCCGGCTCAGGACGGGGTCCCCAGCGAAACAACTCGCGCCCTCCAGAATCAAGGACAACCCACTTGGGAATACTGCGCTTTCCATCGGTCAGGTAAAGATCCATAATGTCCGGATGCCGATCCCGGTGCAATATACGCAAATCAACCAAAGGATTCAACTGGGCCAGCCTGGCCAGAACCGGCAAGGAATGCGCCGAATCCCCGCACCAATCTTCCGTTAATACCAGCCAGAGCTGGTTTTCTTTGATTTGCTCGACCAGTTGCTGAACTTTCCGGCCGGGCCGATACGTCTTAAAGTTGCGCTGCATTCGCTGGTAGTTCAACCGGGCAAATTCCTGCTGATTCCGATCCAGCGCCGGCGAAACACCTCGGTACCCCGTCTCCAGCCGCCGGCCCATCGCTTCCAGATAAGTAAGAAAATCCACGCCTTCTCGTTGAGCCGTCTGTAAAACCTGTTTAACTGATAGTGGCAAATTCGTCATGTGTATTCAACATCCTTTGTTTGGTGATTGAAATCTACGGAACGAACCCAACTTACACCCTTAGTGTGGGTGGCAATGTAATTAACTTCACAAAGGGCAAGAAAACCGCCCCTTTGGAAACGTTTTACATCCTGGCTCAGCTATTGTTTCGTCAAACTTCGATAAAGCAGCTCAATCCAGGTTCGGGTGGAAATAAACCCTTCTCCCCAGCTGGCAAAGTCCTTCAGCAGGTCGGATTGTTGAATTTGTTCCAGCGATTGGCCCTCTTCCACCGCCTTTTTTACCAGCTGGGTCGTGGCCTTTAACATATCCCGGTAGCGGATCAAATCCTGACGGGTTGCGACCGGCCCGTGCCCGGGAATAATCCGGGCGCCCTGAGGGATGGTGGCGACGATCTGGTCCACCACCTCAGCCAGATGGGCCGCATTGCCGCCGTTGTTTAGGTCCACAAATGGAAACATTGGATTGAAGAAGATGTCGCCCAGATGAACCACATTGGATTTGGTGAAATAGATGACCGCGTCGCCGTCTGTATGGGCATGGTCAAAGTGGCGAATTTCAATTTTTTCCCCATTGAAGTAAATGTTAACCGATTCGTCGAAAGTGATGATGGGCCAGGCATGGGGTGGCAGGGCCGGCCGGGCGCCGAAATCGGTGCGGGTTGGGGACATCAGGCGCTTGCGCACATTTTCGTGAGCAACGATGATAGATTCTTTGCCGAATACTTTGTTCCCCTCTGTATGGTCATGGTGCCAGTGGGTATTGAGAATAAACCGGATGGGCCCCGACTTGATCGACGCCACCGCCCGGCGAATTTCCGGCGCCACTTTCTCGAACTTGTCGTCGACCAGAAGAATACCATCCTCTCCGATGGAAGCAGCCACGTTGCCACCGGGACCGGTAATCAAATAAACCGAACCGGCCAACGGTTGGATATGGACCTCCCCCTGAGCATGCAGACCTGCAGCCCAGACCAACAGAACCGCCGTCAAAATCTTTGCCAGTAAACCGCCTCGAATGTTTTTTGCTTGCGCCATCTCTGGGACTCCTTCTTTAGAATGAGATTTGCCTGCGAAGCAGTTTTTGAGCGATGAAATTAAAGGCAGGGCAATATAACGCCGCAAGGGCAAAAATCCCGCACCTTTCTCTAATGGTGTGAGTGAATGCAAAGTGTGCATTCTTTGGGCGGGCAATGGGTGCACTAACAGGGAAGGCGTGCTGGAAATTATTTGTGTGCGCGGAGGATTGCGGACTCAAAGGGATTTTAGACGGAAAACATGTCCTTCCCCCGATTTGTTAGACACCCAGTTAAGTTGTATCTTCAAACAAAAACCAGATGAGGTGTCGTTATGAAAGAGTTTAATAAGCGCAAGAAGTTCAGCAAGGATTTTAAACGGGAAACGGTACGCATGGTACTGGAAGAAGAACAAGCGGTTTCCGATCTGGCCTTTGATCTGGGAATTCATCCCAACACCATCTATCGTTGGGTGAAAGAGTTTCGCGAGCGGGGAGAGGACGCTTTTCCAGGCAATGGCCAGCTTCCACCGGCAGAGGCTGAGATTCGTCGCTTGAAGCAGGAGCTGGCTCGCACCCGCGAGGAGCGAGACATTTTAAAAAAAGCCATCGCCTTCTTTTCCAGGACCGTGCGATGAGGTATCGGTTCATCGACAGCCACCGCCACCGCTATTCGGTACGAGGGCTCTGTCAGGTTCTGGGCGTTTGTGAGAAAAGCTACTATGCCTGGAAGAAGCGTTCTCCCAGTGCCCGCGATCGGGAGAACCAGGCTTTGCTGAGCCAGATTCGGCTCATCTTTCGAGAACACAAGGGCCGGTATGGCAGTCCACGAATTAGCTGTGTTCTGAGAGCCAGAGGGATTCGTTGCAGCGAAAATCGGGTGGCCAGGCTGATGAAGGCCGATGGGCTGCGGGCACGGATGAAAAAGCGCTATATCCGTACCACCCATTCATCTCATCACCTGCCGCTAGCCCGGGATTTCGTTCAGCGCGCCTTTCGGGCCAGCCGACCCGATCAGTTGTGGTTATCCGATATCACCTATATCCGCACCAGAGAAGGATGGCTGTATTTAAACGCCATTTTAGACGTCTATTCGCGCAGAATCGTGGGCTGGAGCCTTAGCAGAACCTTGGACGAAACATTGGTGCATCACTCGCTGGATATGGCCTTTTTTCATCGCAGGCCAGGTCCGGGGACCATCTTCCATACCGATCGGGGCAGCCAGTATGCGGCCACCAGCGTTCGGCTTCGATTGAAGAACGAAGGGATTCTCCAGAGCATGAGCCGGAAGGGCAACTGTTATGATAATGCCATGATGGAGTCTTTCTTCAGCAGCTTCAAACGCGAACTGGGGGATGGCAAAACCGCGTTTTCAACCCGGCGAGAGGCATATATCGCAGTGAAAGATTATCTTGAAAACTACTACAATCGGGTAAGAATTCATTCCGGGATCGAAAATATGAGTCCAGTTCAGTTTGAAAAATTAAATTTTCCAACTTAACGATGTGTCTATCTTTTTGGGGGAGGCCCAATCCGGATGTGACCAATCACCACGTGTTCATAATTACTCCAACAACAGATCAGCTGAAATCACATTTTAAATCAACCAAACCGGGCATCGTGCTCAA
>RFHE01000332.1 GCA_003696445.1 Calditrichota bacterium
CGTCACGCATCAGCCCGCTGAAGCCCTGCAGGTTCCCGTTCTGGTCGCGCAGTGCGGTCGCCGAAATGCGCAATGTGCGGGGTTCGCCGCGCAGGTCCAGGATCTGAACTTCCCAATTCTGAACGGACCCTTCCGCCTGCAAGGATTGGTGGAATTGCTGGTAGGCCTCCGGATCGACAAACAGGTTGCGCCCGAGATGTTTCCCGATCAGTTCCTCGGGCCGGTCACAGCCAAACACCTGGAGGGCAGCGGGATTGATTTCCACCAGCAGTCCCTGCGAGTCGCAGGCAAACACCACCTCGCCGGTGTTTTCGAACAGGCGCCGGTAGCGGGCTTCGGAGCGTTCCAATTGAGCGGTGCGCCGGGCGACTTCCACTTCCAGTCTTTTTCGATAGCAAATCTGTTGGCCGATAGAAGTTGCACCGGCCCCGGCGGCTATCAGGGAGAGGATCACCAGGCCCAGGAACCAGGGGGTTTGCCAGTAAGGCCTGGCGATTTGAATCCAGGCTGAGCGGGCGATCGGGCTCCACCGGCCGGATTGAGAGGAGGCCTGAATTTCGAAACGATATCGGCCGGGCGGCAGATTGGTGTAGCGGATCTGGCGGGTGGCGCCGCTGCGGTCGTAAAACCAGGTGGAATCGTAGCCAGCCAGCCGGTAACGCACCTGCGGGGCATTTTCCTCCCAGAAGGAGATCGCCGAAAAGTGAAACATCAGCTCATTTTCACCGGCGGAGAGTTCCAGTGGTTTCCCGGATAGAGCAAGGGTTCGCTGGGAGGTTTGCAGGGGTCCGATCTGAATCCGGGGTGGGGCGAGCGGACCGCGGTCTTGTTCGGGCTGGTAAATGGAGAGTCCCTGATCGGTGCCGATCCATACCCACCCGCTGGGTTCGATGTAAACGGCCTCTCGGTTGGTTTCCATGCCGATCAACCCGTCGGCAATGGTGAAGTGTCGGGTCCGGCCGTTATCCCACAAGAACACCCCGCGATCGGTCCCCAGCCACAGGCGGCCCCGATTGTCCCGGCGAATGAAAAAAATAGGACATTGCAAAGAAAGACCAGGCAGGCTGCAGGCGGCCAACGAATCTCCCTGTACAACATACAACCCCTTGCGCGTGCCTACCAGAATTTGCTCGTTTGGCAATGGAAGGGCATTGTAAACGCTGCAATCGCGCTGGGGGGTACACGAGAAAACTTTTGCCGTTGCAGTAGAAACTTGGTATTGAATCAATCCTTCAGGTGTGGCCAGCAGGAGTGTTTCCTCCGATGCCTGGCTAATTGTCCGAATGTATTTTTTTAGATTTGCCAGGCCCTGTTCGGGCACAAACCGGTTACCGGCCAGTCGGTAAAGGCCGCTATAAGTGCCCAGCCAGATCCGGCCCTGCTGATCCTGAAAAATGCAGGACAGGCGTGGATGGTTGGCCACGGGAATGGTTTCGAAGGTCCCATTGTTTCGGCGACGCATTACCCCCTGTTCCACGGTAACAACCCACAGCCGGTCCTGAGTATCCACCAGCATGTCCATAATACGGTCACTGTAAGATCTTGCTTTTGCTGGGAGGGGCAAGCGTTGGGTAAGCAGGGTCTGGCCCTGAAAAACAGAAAGTCCCCCATGATGGCCTAAAAAGACCTGTCCGCGGCTATTCCCAGCAATGGCCGTTACCTCATCGGCAAACAGGCCGTTTAAGCGGCGGTAATTGGCGAAGCGCCGAGTGGAAAGCTTGCTTACCCCGCGTAGGCCAGCAAACCACAAATTGCCCTCCCTGTCTTCAAAAATGCAGTTGGCTCCTGTTGCCACCAGACCATTTTCCACGTCAAAGGGCTTAACCTGCCCATTTGGGGCGATGAGGCACAGACCATAAGGATTACCGGCAAACACGTCGCCGCTGCGAGTGGCATGAATTGCGATTTTCTCAAAAGGGGTTAGCAATACGAACGGCAGATGTCGGGCGAGTAGGGTAAAGTGCTCCTTTTGAAGGAAGCCCACCCAATCTTTTCCAGCCAGCCAGATTCGTTCTTCGCCGGTGCTGTCCGCAGCTTGCAGTTCAATGCCATGGATGGATTCATTCGGACAGTGCTCCAGTGGGCGCAACCGCCTACTGGTTGGATCAAAGATGAAGACACCCTTGTCAGTAGCCAGATACAGAACATTGCCCCGAGCGGCCAGATCGAAGACACTGGAGAATGCTTCGGTGCCAGCTTCCGAGAAATGGAGCCAGCCTTTCTGGCGATAGCAAAACAACCCATTGCGATCCGTACCCAACCACAGGCACGGTGCACCATCGGGGGAATAGGTCAGCTGCACACAAGTAACCAGCGGCTTGTTCCTTCTGCCCAACGGGGATGGAGGGGGCTTGTGTACCCAGAGCTGCCCATCAAAATAAAAAATTCCTTTAACCAATTTTTCCGGTACCGCCCAAAGTCGCCCGTAGCGATCGATTTTTAGCTGCTTGATTTCCTGGGTGAGGAGCCCCTGATCTGTAGAAAAATATTGCCAGGAGAGACCATCGTAGCTGGCAATCCCGTTGCGGGTGGCAAACCAGATTCTCCCTAGCGAATCCTGAGCCACATCGTACACCGTTGGGCTGGGTAGGCCCTCCTGCACGGTAAAAATTTGGAATCGGTAAAGCTGGGCAAGGCAAATAACGGGAATCGCCAGCCAGAGCAAAACGAGACCGATAGAAGGTTTTGCTTCCGAAAAGCAACACCTGAACAGCCGGGAAGTCTCAAACAGAACACAGGCAACGGCCTTCCTGGTTCGCTGACACCGGTATCGTTCAGGTGCGGGAATGTTCATTAGTCGTGTTTTTTTAAGTGGTAATTGACATCAATCGACAATTTCGTTTGCAGTCTTTATTAAAAGTTAAAAAAAGCCTTTAATGGCAACCGGATCAAAAGCTGGATCGCAAAGAAGGAGTCAAGTACCTGCCTGGGAAAAGCGGTAATTTTCGATGGGGAGTGGGTCCTGATATCGAAAAATTTTATGCCACAGGTTCAGCGTGGTAGCCACATCAAATTCGCAGTAGCGGACGATTTTTGCCCATTCGCCCTTCTGGTAGGCCTGAAACACCTGGTCGCCGCTGAGGTCCTCCTTCGGGCTGGGAATCTGGTGCAACTCGGCCAGAATTCCCAAGGGGAGGGCCCGGCTCATGTCCCAGTTGTAATACTGCAACATGACGTCGAAATGGGGCTCGCGCTGATATCGGCGCAATTCACCAAAACGATTGTTGGAAGGCTGAATACGGTGATAGGCCATGCGTTGCAGAATAAATGGGACATCAAAGGTTAATCCGTTGTAGTGAATGAAAACGCCGTTGAAGTGAGCGATCAACTGATTGAAACCTTCCAGAATCTGCTTCTCGTCCTCCCCGAAAAATGACTTGAGGTGGATGGTGAGATCCTGATTGATGTAGCCGACCGAAATGCAAATGATCTGTCCGAAGTCCCCGTGGGTGCTGGCGAAATAGTCAAAATCCATTTCCGGACGGCGTTCCTGAATGCGTTCCAATTTTTGTTGAATTTTGTCCTGAACCGTCGCGCTGTAGGCTTCCAGTGGGGCTGCAGGCACGGTTTCGATATCCAGGGCAAGATGATCCAGCTTCATTGTTTGCTCCCAAACGGCTTTTGAGCCCAATTTAGAAGCCCGTGCGAGGTAAACCAACGAGAAAAAAGTGCTGACGGAATTGGTAATCGTCCTTCCCTAGCGGTGTACCGGCAACAGACTCTGCCGTGTGTTTGAAACAATTTGAACCGATTCCTTGATTCAGCAACCCCGGGTGC
>RFHE01000048.1 GCA_003696445.1 Calditrichota bacterium
CGAAGAAAGCGGGAATCAGAATCTTGAAAAAGAAGGGGTGAGCCGGGAAAAGATTCATTTTGTAGGCAATGTGATGATCGACTCCCTGGTGAATTTTCTAGAGAAGGCCAGGCAATCCAACATCCTGCAGGAACTGGGGCTTGACTCCGGTGCCTATGCCCTGGTCACTCTGCACCGACCTTCCAATGTGGACGTACCGGACAATTTCCTGAAGATTCTGACCGCCTTCGAAACTATTCAACAAGACATCCCCATTGTGTTTCCCATTCATCCGCGCACTCAAAAGAATCTGGAACGTTTCGGGCTTACCGAACGGGTCAAAGCGCAGCCCAATTTGCGCCTTCTGCCACCGGTGGGCTATCTGGATTTTCTCCAGCTCATGCAAAACTGCAAATTTGTGCTCACCGATAGTGGGGGCATTCAGGAAGAAACCACCTACCTGGGCATTCCCTGCCTGACCCTGCGGGAAAACACCGAGCGCCCGGTAACCGCCACCCTGGGAACCAACGAGGTGGTGGGTCTGGATGTGGAACGGATTATCGCCTGCAGCCGGCGGATTCTGGCCGGGGAATGGAAAAGCGGGCAGGTACCCCCACTGTGGGACGGCCAGGCAGCCAAACGCATTGTGGACATTCTGGCGAGGAATTGACATGCCCCTTCGGCTTGCATTCTTATTGTTGATCTGTTTGCCCTTCCTTTTGTCGGCCCAGGAAGAAAAAGAAACCCCTCCTCCTATTGATACCGATTTCCAGCAGCTCAACAAATCCCTGGAAGGGATAATCCCCCAGCGGCAGTTTCTGGAACAGGCGCTGGACAGTGCCATCGATTCCAGCACCTACCAGCTGGGTCCCGGGGATCAGATTCTGATCAAAATCTGGGGAGCCCTGGAAAATCAGTTCTTCACCGAAGTGACCCCGGAGGGGTTTGTCATCATTCCAACGGTAGGTGAATTTCCGGTGGAAGGGAAAACGCTGGCCGAGGTCAGTGCGTTGCTGAAGGAACGCTTGAAGGAGCGCTATTTCAACGCCAATTTTGCCGTTCGGCTGGTACGGATCCGCAAGTTTCGGGTGTACGTTACCGGCGAGGTGGTTCGCCCGGGCACCTATTTCATGCGCCCTTCGGACCGATTGAGCGACGTGCTGGAACTGGCCCAGGGGTTGAGTAACTGGGGCAACGAAACCCAGATTCAAATCCGCCACACCAGCGGCGATACTTCTGTTTACGACATCTCACAATTTTTCCGCAATGGTGAGGAGGCTTCCAATCCTTACCTCAGGGCCGGGGACGTGGTATTTGTGCCCCCCATCGACATTCAAAAAAACTACGTCATTATCGAGGGGAATGTGGGCTCTCAGGGGATTTACCCCACCAAGCCCGGCGAAACGGTGTTTGCTTTCCTGAGCCGAATCCAGGCCCTGAACCGCCGCTCGGAAATTGAGCGCATCGTACTGATCCGCAACGGCGAGCCGCGTTATTTTAATCTGCTGGAGCCGCATTCGCCGGTTTTTCAAGAAAAGCTTCACAAAGGGGACCGGATCATCATCCCCACCATTCGAGACAGGGTTTATGTGAAAGGTGAAGTGGCCCAACCGGGACCGTTTCCATATCTGGCCCACTATGCCGCCAGGGACTATGCCGGCCTGGCCGGTGTTCTGGAATCGGCCCGAAGCCTGAAGGACATCTATGTGATTCACACCAGAAATGGACGAGTGGAGAAAGGTCCGGACGCCATTGTGGAGAAAGGCGACGTGGTGGTGGTACCTCGCCGCCCTCGCGAGGTCTTCAAGGATTATCTGACCATTCTCGCCCCGATTCTAAGCCTGGGATTGAGTGTGTACGCCATTACGAGATGAGCGGGAACAGGATGCAAAAGAAAGCCAGCTGGATCGACTACCTGCACATTCTGGTCAAGTGGCGGCGGCTGTTTTTTACTACCGCGCTGGTGGTGGGGATTGTTGGCGCTGCTTACAGCCTGATCATGCCCAAAGAATTTAAGGCTTCGGCTTTAATTATGCCGCCGGGGTCCAATAGCGGGGTCCTGGGCGGCCTGCCTGTAAACATTCCTGGCCTGAACCTGGGTGCTCTGCTGGGAGCCGGCAACGAACAAAGCAATATCGTCCTGGCCATCTTGAACAGCCGCACGGTGGCCGAAAATACCATCCGAAGGTTTCATCTGATTGAGCGCTATCATGCCAAAAGTATTGAACATGCCTTACTTCGATTCAAAAATCGGGTCAAATTTTCTCTGGAAAAGGAGGGCACCATCTCAGTGGAAGCCATCACTGCCACGCCGTTTTTTCACCCTGACCCGGAAGAGGAGCGCGCCCGCCATCTGTGTGTGGACATGGTCAACTACATCATTTCCCAGGCGGATAGTTTGAATCGGGCGTTGCAAACCCAGCAGGCGCGCTACTACCGGCAGTTCATTGAGAAACGGTATCTGGAAAACATCGATTCCCTGCGCAGTCTGGAGCAGCGGATGAAGGCGTTCGGAGAAAAATACGGCGTGGTTTCTCTGGACGAGCAGCTGGCGGCATCCATTAAGATGGCCGCCGAACTCCAGGGACAGATTCTCATCGAGCAGATCGGGGCCGAGGTGTTGCGGCGCTTTGTGGCCCCGGAAAATGCGGAGTATCAGAAAAAAATCATGAAAATCCAGGCCCTGAAAAAACAACTGAACGATCTGATCGGGAACAGCGGCTCGCTGGACCAGATGAAAGACGACATTCCGGCCATTTTCCCTAAATTCAGCGCGGCGCCGGAACTGGGTATCCAGTACCTGCGACTGAAACGAGAGCTGGAAGTCCAGAAGGTGCTCTACGAGTTCTTAACCCAGCAATACGAACAGGCCAAGATTCAGGAAGCCAAAGATACCCCGACCATTCAAGTGCTGGACCCGCCGCGGGTGCCCATTCTGCGCTATCGACCCAAGCGGAAACTGTTTGTCCTTTTTCTGGTTTTGCTTGCCGGAATTCTGACCCTCTGCTACGTGTTCTTCATGGAATATGTGGCACGACTTCGTCAAACCGAACCGGAGGCCTATCAGAAGCTTGAATTTATTTACCAGAACCTGATGCCCTCCTTCCTCAAGAAAAATTGATCCCTCGTGATGGTAAAGACCGGGACTTTTCTGGATGAACGGCATTCTGGATTGTTCTTATTTGTTGCCCTTCAAGCGACCTTCCTATTCCTTACCTTTGGTCTGAAAAATCCGCTTCTGGCATTTGTTCTGATCGGGCTGTTGCTGGCGGCCCCGATTGTCTTGTTTGAACCGCGCTGGCTGTTGTACGTGCTGGTGTTTTACATCGCCGTTCTCCCTTCCGCCGGGTGGGGCGAGCGGTACGAAGTCTTTCACGTGTTCGTGGACCTCCGGCTGGTCTTTCTGCTTCTGGTGGCGGTATTTCTGAGCCTCTGGCTTCGTAACCTGCAGGAAGGCAAATACCAGCTACCTTCCAGTGCCCTCAACCTGTTTGTGGCCGGCTTTGTTGTGCTGGCCTTTTTGAGCCTCTTCTACGGCCTATCTCGGGGGAACAGCCCCCTGGTGGGGAATTACGATTTGTATTTTATCGTCCTGTTCACCAGCTTTTACCTGGCCAAACTCCTTTTTCCCGAATTACCTGCCGTTCGACGGTTTGCGCTGTTTTTGATTGCCATTTCGACCATTGCTTCCCTGGAATACATCTATCTTACTCTAAGCCAGGTGTCCATCACCGATTTTCTGGTCAAACGGGTAACCACCCAGCAACCTCATCTTGCCCAGGTAGCCATGCCGCTGGCCATGGCCTTTTTGTTTACGGAAAGAAATTGGTGGCGGAAGGGGGGGTATCTTCTGATTCTGGCCCTCAACCTTGCCATGGTGGTTTTTTCCCAGCAACGGGCTCTCTGGGTCACCATTTTCCTCTCCTTTTTTATGATGACCTATTTTTACAATGTGCGCTTCGGCGCGACCCTGAAAAACATTCTCAATTTTCTCAAAATTAGCAGCATCATTTTGATTGGCATTGTACTGTTTGTGGTCATTTTACAGGAAATACTCCACATCAACATTTTTGTGACCGTCTACGCCCGCCTGATGACCCTCCAGTCGGTCACAGAGGACATCAGTTATTTTGAGCGATTCACTGAGATCGACCTTGCTTTAAAGGACTGGCAGCATTCGCCCTGGTTCGGGATGGGTCTGGGGGCTACCCACATCCGGGCGTTTCAACACCGGGATGTGTTTGGTCTGGACAACAGCTATGCCTTCGTGCTCTGGAAAATGGGTCTAATCGGGCTGTGCTTTTTTCTGGCCATCTATGGGACCGGGCTGTGGCGGATGTATCAAAATTTTCGGCTCAGCAAGGCGGTTCAAGAAAAACTGCTCTGGGCCGCCTTTGTGACCGCGCTGGTCGGTCTGTTGATTATTGCCTACACCAATTTGAGCATTGTCCGATATCGCTTTAATATCATCTGGCTGATCATGATCGGGTTGGCCGACCGATTTTACCACCGTTACAATTCCGAAAAGGGCCATGCTTAAATCTCTGTTCCGCCACTCCCTGGTTTACGGAATTGCCTCCACGCTGCAGAACGCCACCGGCTTTATTTTGCTGCCCCTCTACACCAGTCGCCTGTCTGTTTCCGAGTACGGAACGCTGGAGATTTTTCTGATTACCGCAGCCGTGCTTACCCGAATCCTTCAGCTGGGCCTGGGTTCGGCCACTTTTAAGTACTATGCTTATTCGAAAAGTCAGGGGGCAACGGTTCAAAACCGGGCGGTCATTTCCACCGCTTTCTACGGGCTGGTCGGGTTTTCTCTGACGGCACTGGGAACGCTGTTTTTTTTCCGCGGCCCTATTGCCGGCTTGCTTTTCCATGCACCCGGTTATGAAGGGCTCTTTACCCTGACCCTGGCCCTGGTTTTCTTCCAACTCCTGATGGTGATCCCAACCTCCTATCTGCGCATCCTGAACCGATCGGTTACCCTGTCCGTGCTGAATCTGTTGCTTTTCCTGGTTCAGATCGGCCTGATTGTCTTTTTCGTGGCCCTGGCCGATCAGAAGATTTACGGTGTCCTGCTGGGCAAATTGATTGCGTTTACCCTTTTTGCCGGTGTTTTTGTGTCCGTTGTCCGGGAGGCGCTGAAAGGCCCGGTGGACCCCGGGGTGTTGAAGAAAATGCTTTCCTACGGCATTTTTCTGGTGCCGGTCTCCATCTGCCTGATGGTGCTCACCATGTCCAATCGCTATTTTTTGCTTTTCTTTGCCGGCTCTCAGGCGGTGGGACTGTTTGCCGCGGTCAACCGGATCGCCTCGCTCTTGCTTCTGGCCGTTTCCGGCTTTCAGATGGCCTGGCCCTCCATCATGTTTTCCATCCGGGAACTGGATCGGCCGAAACAGTATTACAGTCGCATTTTCACCTATTACAATCTGGTGTTTCTGTTTCTGGTTCTGGCAGTTTCCCTTTTTTCCCGCGAACTGGTGCTGTTGCTTTCCACGGAGGACTATCTGCCCTACGCCTCGTTGATTCCGGTTCTTGCCGCCGGCTATTTTTTTTACGGGATTTTTTACGCCGGTAGCGTGGGGATCAACATTTTCAACAAAACCTATTTTCAGTCCATTGCCGCAGTGTTGGCCGCCCTCAGCAACCTGCTTTTGAACATCTGGCTCATTCCCCGGTACCAGGTCTGGGGGGCCGCCCTGGCTCACCTGGCTTCCTTTGTTATTCTGGGCGTTCTGGCCATGCGCTTTTCACAGCGAATTTACCCGATCCCCATTCAGTGGGCCCGTGTGGGTAAACTCGCCCTGGTGGGCGGGCTCTTTCTCCTCCTCGGATACAGCGTTAAAAGCCTGCATCCTCAGTTCTGGGTGGGGGTGGTGGGCAAAATGCTAATTCTGTCTCTGGTATTCCCTGGCCTGTTGTATATTTTAAACTTTTTCGATGGAGAGGAAAAGCAGTTGATCAGCCAGGTGATTCAGAGACTACGCCGGTGAGAAAGATTGCCCTTCTAAGCGACCACTATCCGCCACGGCGCGGAGGGTTTTCCCGCTACGTGTACGAGCTGAGCCGTCACTGGGCCCGATTGGGCTGGCAGGTGCAGGTGTACACCACGGTAGCCGGTGCAGCCGTTCCCGAGGGCGATGTGCCGGGCCTTCAACTGATCCAGCTGCCTCCTCGTGCCAATCACTATCCGGGAGCGTTTTTGCGATTCGCCCGCTTCATCTGGCAGGCTTACCGCCAGGGGACTTCCCTGCTATTTTTCCCGGTGTGGAATCCCTATGCCGTCTATGTTCCCCTGTTGCGTCGGCTAACCGGGCGGCGCTTCAAAATCGTCATTGGCACCCATGCGGCGGAAGTTCTGGCCCTGTTTCCCGGCTCTTCTTTTCCTGAAAAAGAGCTTTTCAAGGCGTTGGGAAGGCGGGCGCTGCGCATCGCCGATTGCGTGTTTACCATCTCCCGATTCACCGCCGACCGCCTGAAGGCGCTGGGCGTTTCCGCAAGCCGGATTTCTATTTTCCCTAACGGGGTGGACGGGGAGCGCTTCCACCCGCTTCCCGTTGACCGGCAGGCGTTGTTTCGGCGCTACAATATTCCGGGCAAACCCGAGCTGGTCCTGCTGACCGTGGCACAGCTCAATCCCCGGAAGGGTATCGACACGGCCATCCGGGCGGTGCGAGAATTGAAAAACCGCGGGCTTCCGGTTACCTATCTGGTCATCGGCTCCGGGCCGGATGAGGCGCGCTTGCGCCAGATGATCCAGCAGCTTAAACTGAACGATTCGGTTTTTTTGCTTCCGGCGGTGGACGACCAGGGACTGCTGGAATTCTACAATGCAGCGGATGTCTTCCTCCTGTTAAGCCGCCAGGAAGGGGACCTGAACGTGGAAGGTTTCGGGCTGGTGCTTCTGGAGGCCGGTGCCTGCGGGGTACCGGTGGTGGCCGGCCGATCCGGGGGGATCCCCGATGCGGTGGCCGATGGGGAGAGCGGTTTTCTGGTCGATCCCTTGAATGTGAACGAGATCTGCCGGCGGCTCCAAGGCCTGCTGGCCGATCCCCAGCTGCGACGGCGGATGGGGGAGAAGGGACGAACGCTGGCAGTGAGCCGATTTAACTGGGCGAATATTTGTGCGGCCATGGGTGAACAACTGGAAAAACTGTTGACAGGCCGATGAAAGTGTGCATGATCACCACCCGGCATTTGCCCGGGGATCCCAGAATTTTCGAGAAAGAGGCTCGTTCCCTGGCCAGACTGGGGTACCAGGTGGAGATCGTGGTGCCCGAGGGTCCTGTTCCGGAGGATTCCGGGGGCGTCCGGTTCCGCACCTTCCGCAAAAAGGGAGGACCCCTCCGGAAGTTCAGTACCCTGTTTTACGCCGTGCGCCTGGCCAGAGAGGCCAATGCAGATTGCTACCACTGCCACGAGATCGACGCTTCGCTATGGGCCGGCCTGTGGCTGAAGTGGCGCCGGCCCGGCACGCGGCTGGTCTTCGACTGCCACGAATTCTGGCCGGCCTACTTTGCCGCACGCCTGTGGCGGCCTTTGCGACCGCTGGTGAAGCTGCTCTTCCTTGGTTACGATTGGTTCCTCCTGCGCCAGTGCGATGGCATTATTACCGCCAACATGATTGAAAAAAACTACTACCAGATTCTCGATCCGCTGAAAAAAATTTACCTGCTCTACAATGTACCCCATCCGGTAGAGGAGGCATCCGTTCCAGAGGAGGCAGAACACCAGGACCCTGAATACGATCTCTGCTTCGAGGGCTTTTTGAAATTTGACCGTGGCCTCAAAGAAATGTTTGAGTTGGTGCGCCGCCTGCGTGCGCGCCATCAAAAGATCCGGTTGTTGATTCTGGGGACCTTTGTGGACGAGACAGCCCGGCGCTGGGCGGAGGCATTTATTGCCGAGCATCAGTTGCAGGAGCACATCGTTTTTGCTGGCTGGCAACCTTACCACAAACTCTACCAGTTCCACCGCCGGTGCAGGGTGGGCATTTTCCTTTACCATTATTCGCCCTCCAACCTGCTATCCGGTCCGCCCAACAAGCTATTCAACTTCATGCGGGCCGGTCTGCCCATTGTGGCCAGCCGCCTCCCGGAAACAGCAAACATCATCGAAGAGGTGGGTTGTGGGATTCTGGTTGATCCTGAAGATCTCGAAGAAATTGAGAGTGCCGTTTGCCGACTGCTGGAAAATCGGCAATTGCGGGAGGAAATGGGGCAACGCAGCTACGAGGCCTTCCTGAATCGGTATAACTGGAATATTGAAGAACAGAAATTACGGGCGCTTTACGAAAAGCTTTCTGGAGATTTACCGTGATGAAGAAACTGGCCACAGCAATGGTGATGATTATGCTAATCGGTGGAAGCGGTTTTTCGCTGCTTCCAGGACAAAATATTAGAACTCGCATCGACCAGATTCTTCAGAATCCTTCCCTGGAAGCGCAGGTGATGAATATCGACAACCAGAAGGGGAGCATTGCATGGGCAAAAGTATTTTACATGGAAGCGTTGCTCAATATGTATGAAATCACCGGTGAGACCGCCTACCTGAACCACTTTCTTCGGCATGCCCGGGATTTGATGCGCCAGGAAAACAAGTTTGCCGGCCGTCTCGATTTTGATGGAAAACTGAGGCGCGGGTGGCAAACCAACTACGCCTATACGTTCAGTAAACCTGTGCTGCTTCGCGATGGCACGGGTCGTGCCGTCCTCCGCCTTCAGGGGAAACGCTGGGGGCAGAACAACTTTACTCAGGTGCGGGTCACCGTTACTGAGGGGGACCGCATCGCTTTCCACGTAACGAACCGTGCGGCCGGCTACAAGCAAACGCTCGGTCCATTCTCCCTGGCAGAATTGAAACGCTGGGCTCCTTCTACTGACCACATGAGCCGTTTTCTGACCGTCACCGTTCTGGGGGATCGCCTCCCCGCGAGCGATACGGTCCTTACCTTTCAATCCGAGCCGGTTACGCTCACCACTTTTCATAATGGAAGGATTCTGGTGCCTCTGTTACGTTTTGTGGACCTGGTTCGAAGCAATGCTCTCCCCGCGTTCCAGGCCTCCAGCGATTCAATATTTCAGTTCTGCCAGGAAGTTTTTGCTGCTTACGACTCCCTCTGGCAACCTCAGGGATACTACATCAATGAGCCGGGAATCCCCTTTGCCTATGCCGGTTTGCCGGTACCTTACAACATTCTGGCCGATCATGGACGCAGCTTCATCTACTTTTATCGCTTAACCGGGGATCACCGCTTTCTTCAACGCATCGCTCAGATTACCCTGCGCATTTTTCTGGAATTTCGGAGAGAGGATGGGAAATGGATATTTCACTATGCCTTTGGCCCCCTGTTCGATGGCTGGAAGGAGGGAGATAGCCACCGTTATGCCTATCCCCGGTTCGAAGGAGCCCGCCGTATGGAGGATATTTCCCACTTTAAATCCACCGTCATTTACGTATATGAGCTTTTGCGCCACGATATGGGTTATTTTAACGGTTTGCGCAACACCATCATCCAGGTTCTGGATCAGGTGTTTCAGGCAAATCGGTTTGCTTATTATCTGGATGGCTCCGGGAACCGGATTGTGAGTGATGCGGCAGGCACTTTCGTTCTGCTGTTCCCTTATCAACCGGCAGTACAGAAAACCTATCTC
>RFHE01000333.1 GCA_003696445.1 Calditrichota bacterium
GGGCATGTTCTGGAGGCTTTGCTGGAAGGTCCTGCCGGGGAGCGGGTGCCTTTTAAGTTGAAAAGCTTTGCGCAAGCACCGCCCGTTGTGGTTGGGGGAAGGGCCCGGCTGATGGCCACTCAGGGACCTGGGCTCTATCAACTTCTGGTCGATTTTCCGGTGGCCGGTGGATATTATTCACGCACAACAATCCGAATTAAAATTCAGTAACGCATTTTGTGAACCTTAAAGGCTTTCGTATTCCCACCAGTAATCGGAAACCGAGCGAGCTTGGAACCACACTGAATGAAAGCCAGGGAAGCCCGATCCGCTCGAGAAACACGTTTAGCTCTCTAAGTGCTTCCTTTTCCAAGTCCGACCGGCGCCGGCTGCAGGGGTAATCCAATGGAAAAGTACGCAATTAACTGTTTCTCTGGAGCAGCGATTCATCAGCTTATCTCTCAAAGGGCGGCTCTCCTAAAAAAGACGTCAATGAATCTTTGCGCGTCTAACTGTATCCGGGAGAGCGGCTAAAAATCCACTCCGGTCCCTCGCCGAGCTGATCTTCACCCGGTTCTGGTGTAGCGGTCTCTTACACAAGACTACAGTTTTTACGAGTTTTTGGACTGCACTGTTAACGAAACTTCAAGCCTCTATTCTGATCAACCTAAAAAAGCGTTTCCCAGCCTGTTGAATTGATCCGCGCTCTGTGTGCCCCGGTGCTGGTTAAAACAATGACAGAAGCATTTGCACCAATCTTTTGCTGAGGCGCCTGAAAGCGATTCAAGCCAGCGGTGGTTAGCGGGAAAAAGCCTGTCTAAAGAAGCTGGGGAAACGAGATTGCCTTGGCTATTCACGATCGGAAAAACGAAAATATTTTCTCAGACACGAAATTCTTGCATGGATTTTTTTCAGACCCACGCGAGGTCGGTTTAACTTTTGGAAGCGGATGGCACCTGTTTTTCATACCCGATACAGCCCGGGCCGGCGGTAGGAAAAGATTTTTTCCTGCTGCCGCCAGCGGTCCACCCGGGTCAGATCCAGGTGCTGCACAAGCAACGCTTCTTGCTCTCCGGCCTCCTGCAGAACCGTCCCGGTGGGATCGGCGATCAAACTGCCTCCACAGAAAGGCGGTGCGGCCTGGTTGTAGGAGAGGACAAACAGCTGATTGTCCAGGGCCCGGCTCTGCATGCGCAGGCGATGGATCCCGTGGAAGCCAGCCGGCACCGCCGAAGCGTAAACAATCAGCCGGGCCCCTTTCAGGGCCAGGGTACGGGCGGGTTCCGGAATCAGTCTTTATCCTCTGATCGACTGCAGCCCGTAGCTGACCAGCACGATGAGCACAAAGTAGCCGGCCACCAGCAGGTAGATGATCCGCCACTTCCGGGTGGGCCAGATGACCCGGTTGAAGTAGAACAGATCCTCCCGCTCTGTGGTGTGCCTGGGGGCGCTGCGCGCAGCGGCGGTCAGGGCGGCCAGCGCAGTCGCGGCAAAGCCGGTAAAGTTCCACCACAACCAGGAAATTGAGGTGAACTGCCAGAGCAGGAGGTTGGTCGCGATGCCGGCCACCACCCCCAGCTTTACCGCCCGCGCATCCACCCGGGATACGAACATGCCCAGCAGAAAGGCTCCCAGAATGGGTCCGTAGAGCATGCTGCCCACCGCGTTGATCAGCACGATGGTGGTGTGGCGGGTACTCTCGCCGAAGCTGGCAAAGGCCAGCGCCGCGCCGATGCAGAACAGGCCCCAGAACAGGGTGATGAGCTTGGAGGCGATCAGATATTCCCGGTCCCCGGCGCGTGGATTCACATAGCGCTGGTACACATCCCGCATGGTGACCGCACTGAGGGAGTTGAGGGCCGAGTCCAGGCTGGACATCATCGCAGCCATGATGGCTACGAAAATCAACCCGATGACGCCGTTGGGCAGATAGGAGAGGATGAACATCGGCAGCATGCGATCTGGATCCCTGGCCAGCAATTGCTGGATGGCCGCCGGACTCATCTCCATGGCCCGGGAAACCTGCCCCAGCGTTTCCGGTGCCACAAAAATGGCGCCCACCAGAATACCCATCACCGAATACATCAGCACCAGCGGGAAGCGACCGATGGCGTTCACCAGCAGGGATTTGCGCACATCGTCCACGCTCCCCACGGTCAGCTCCCGCTGCACCTGGCTCTGGTCGCAGCCGTAGTAGGAGGCGTAGAGAAAAAATCCGCCGATCAGCATGGGCCAGAAGGCGTAATGGCCCTCCGGTTTCAGCCCCAGGTGCTGGAAATCAAGAATTTTCAGCCGCCCCGGATCAAAGACCTGCCAGGCATAGTGCCAGCCCACATCGTAGATGGCGAAACCGGCACAGAGGCCGATGCCGGCCACAATCAACACCATCTGAACCACATCGCTGAGAATGACCACCTCGATGCCGCCCAGCACGTCGTAGATGAGGGTGACCAGGCCGATCACCACGATGGCCACGGTGAGAGGAAGCCCCATGGCGGTGCTGACTACCAGCCCACCGGCCAGCACGGTGACCGCCGTAGCCAGCCCGCGCCCGATCTGAAACAGAACGCTGATCAGGGAGCGGGTGCCGCCGTCGAAGCGATCTTCCAGATACTCGTAAATGCTCACGTAATTGTGCTGGTGAAAGATGGGGATGATCACCGCCATGACCAGAATCAGGGCCAGGGGCACGCCGAACTCGTAGCAGAGCCATTTGAGGCCGCCGCCCTGTTTGAGGGCCACAAAGGCCGGCGCGGAGATAAAGCTGACCGCCCCCAGCTGGGTGGCCATGGTGGAAGCGCCGGACTGCCACCAGCGGATGGTTTTGTCCGCCAGATAGTAATCCCGAATGTCCCGCTGTTTGCGGGTAAGATAAGCACCCAGGGCAATCAGCCCGATCAGGTAGAGCACAATGATCAACCAGTCCAACCAGTTCATATTCCAGACCTCAACTGTTGTCCTTTGCACCGTGTCCCGGCACCGGGGTCGGCTGCCGCTGGTGCCGCCAATTTTCCCCTGGCCAGAAAAATGCACTGCCGCACGCTAAAATCAAAGGCTTTGAGGGCAGAAGAAGGGAGAAAAGTTGGGTTTCTGTGACATTGCGGGTTGGCGGCGCGCGGGTTCGCCCATGGTTTCAGAACCTCCAAAGCGGGGAAGAGGGCGAACGAGCCTGGCGCTTTTCGGCCCCCTCCGGGCCGGAATTAAAAATGAAGCAGGCGGGTGATGGTAAACCCGAACACCAGATTGTCCACCAGGGAACCATCGCCCAGGTGAAAGGGGGCACCGGCGAGGTACTGGCTGGGATTGGGCCGATTGCTATTGGAGAGGAAGATTTTAAAGAAGTGTCCGCCGGTTTCCAACTCCAGGCCAAAAGTGAGGGCGTTGGCCCCGTCCCGCAGGCCGCTGAGGGTAAAGACCGCTTCCGCCCACACGCTCCACACGCGGGCAAAGTAGAACTGTGCGCCGGTGCCCAGCGTGGTGGCGGTTTCCGCATCGGGGGTGCGAATGTCCACGTTGTACAGCCAGCCCGGCACCAGGGCCAGGGCCAGGTGTGGGGTGAGGGCCAGATTGAAAATGGCCTGGCCGTAGTACTGAAAATTGCGCGGGTGACCGCGATTCCGGCCCCGGACCACCGGCTTGGTGTTCCAGGCCACCCCACCGCGCAGGGCCACCCGGCCCGGAAAAGGCCCGCCGCGCCACTGGAGAAAGCGATACTTGACCCACAGATCGAAATTGCTGAAGATGCTGCTGCGGCCCAGCGCCACCATCAGATGCGGGTAGGGGACGTAGCCCAGGGCAATGCGGGTGTTGGCGCCGAAGTCCAGGCCGTAGAAATTGTCGAAGCCGGTGCCCAGCGCATTGCGGAAGCGATGGGTCACCTCGAACTCGAAGGCGCCCCGGCCGGGGGTTTCGGTGGTGGGCAGCCCGCCGATCATGGTGCTGTGAAAGATGATCAGTTCCTTAGTGCGTGGCGCCAGGCGGGACTTCCAGGTGACCGGCCGCTGGCTCTGGGCCAGCAATCCGCCGGCCAGCAGGATTAACACGCTCCAGGTGATCGCAGACCATTTCATGAACAGGCTCCTCAGCGTTTGGCAATTCCGTTGTGTCTCTGAAGGAACAGCGTTGCTCCCCTGAACGTCCCTCCCTCTCCCTGGTCAGGCTCAGCAGGACCTGTTTACTTGCCCATGGGTTCCAGATACAGATGCACCTGCACCTGCACGGTATCGGCCACTTTGGCGGCCAGCAGCGTGGGGACCTTGATGTTGAACTCCCGCAGCGCCACCGGGAAGTGTGCCTGCACTTCCAGCGTATCCGCGCGCCGTTGTACACTGCCCTCCACCTGCAGGGGTCGTTCCACCCCGTGCAAAAACAGGGTACCTGCGGCCCGCACGGCAAGCGAATCGTCCGATGGTGTGGCCGGGGGATGCAGGGTAAAGCGGCCACGAAACCAGCTGATCGGCCAGCGGTCGGTTTCCAGCACCCAGCGGCGCATGTCCTGGTCGCGTTTCTCAATGCCGGTACGAAAACTGGTGAGGTCCACCTCAAAATAAAACTGTCCCCCGGTGGAATCCTCCGGCCAGTTCAGATAGCCATCCACCTGGTCGGTGAGGCCGCGGAACGTAAAGCGCTTGATTACCAGATCGGCCACCGACACGAAGCGTACCTGATTGGCCGCCTTCAGGTTCACCTGCCACTGCCTGCCCGGCAGGGTGCCGGCAATCAGAAGGGCGGCGAGCACCGCGAGAGGCACCATCCGGGAGGGAAAGCCAGGCTTCCATTTTCCACGCGTGGGTTCCATTGGCGCGTACATCGGGAAAACGTTCAGTTGTTTGGCGCGCCGGCATCGATCCAGCGGCGAATCAGGGCGATGGCCTCCGGGGGCAGGGGATCGCGTCCCCGGGGCATGCGCTGGCCCTGGATGCCCGCGCGGCCTTCAATCTTCCAGACCAGATAGCTGCTGTCCGGCTTGCCCGGAGCCACCCGCAGCAATTGGGGGAGCTCCCCGCTGGGCACATTCACCAGGTTGTTGTAAGCCTTTCCCGCACTCAAATCCAGGCCGAACGGTGCGCTGCTGCCCAGATGGCAGCCGGAAAGCGCGCAGTTGAGATTAAAAACGGATTCCTGAATGGTCGAGAAAC
>RFHE01000334.1 GCA_003696445.1 Calditrichota bacterium
ACATCCCGGGTAGGCATCACCCTGATCAATCTGGCCGGCAGCATCCGCTGGGATAACCAGCCTGAGATGCACACCACCACCATCCAGGCCAACCATTTCAGCCTGCCCTCCAACCTGTCCGATTCACTGGTTACCAACCACGATTCCAGCTATGCCATCGAGAATTTTACCACCCGCCTGCCGGTGGTTCTGGACATGGCCACCAGCTGGCAGCCCAGTGCACACCTGCTGATTACCGGCGAATGGGAGCAGGGGCTGAACCGCAGCATGGGCGCCACCACTACCCCGCGCCTTGCACTGGGCGGGGAGTTCAAAGCCCTGCCGGTGTTCCCTGTGCGAGCCGGCCTTTCCGTCGGCGGGGCCGCCGGACGTTCCCTTGCCCTTGGCGCCGGTCTGGACCTGAACTACTGGAAGCTGGATCTGGCTTACCTGACCCACGACGGCATCTTTCCCGGCAGCAGCAAAGGCTTCTCGCTGGCACTGACCACCCGCTTTCGCTTCTGATCATCCGGGCCTCTCCCAGGCCGGTTTTTCAACAACTGACGAAAATTACAACAATCTCTAAACCCGCCGCGCTTTCAGACATCCGGCTCGCGACGCTTACACCATAAGGCATCCACCGGGTGCTCGTCGGGAAACGCTATAGTTGGCACTGGCTTTGCAATTGATTCTATCGTCAAAGTTCAGTTTCAGGGAAGAAACCATTAATTCAGGGACGAAGCCATGCATAAATTGTGTGGATTTTCTTTTAGTAGCTTTATCCTCTTCATTATTCCGTTTCTTTTTTCCGGCTGTAGCGTTCAGGAACCCTCGGTCCCCAGCTGGAATGTTCCGGTAACCGTTCCCCTCTCGCAACAGACCTTTCGTCTGGGCGATTACCTGCTCAACGATTCCACCATTGTGGCTCGCGGGGCCGATTCGCTCATTTTTCTGGACTTTAAAGGGAACCTGGATACCGTTCGGGTTAATGAGGAGGTGCTCCGGCTGCCCGCTCAGGATACCTCACAAGCCTTTGCGCTGGGGGAAATCCAATTGGATGCCCTGACCAGCCTGAACTCCGGTTTTCAGACCCTGGGCGAACTGATGCCCGACCTGCAAAACTTGGTCGGCCAGCCGGTGCCGTTCACCGTTCCGGAAACCACTTTGACCCCGGCGCCACAGGTGTTGAATTCACCGGATTTTGACAAGGCTCTGCTGGCTTCCGGACGCATTCAGGTGCGTTTTTTCAACAACCTGCCCTTTCCGCTGGGCCCCAATGCCAGCACTCCCGACGGCATGCATCTGACGGTGTACGATAACCAGAATCAAAAGGTGGTCGAATTTGTAGTCAGCCAGGTGGTAAATCCGGGCGATCAAGTGGTAAGGGAATCGGCTTTGCCCCAGAACCGCTGGATACAGCAACCGTTTCGCATTGAATATACCCTGCCGGTAGCGCAAAGTACCTCCTTTTTGGTCACCAGCGACCTGCTCAACTCGGCCGGCTTTTCTCTGGAATTGCAGTTCCGCCAATTGCGGGCGCTGGAAATCGTAGCCGACATACCAGCGCAACAGGTGAGCCGGCAAACTTCCTTTGCCATTCCGGGAAAGAACCGCCTGAAATGGGGCAAGCTGGAACAGGGCAGCCTGGTGCTCAATTTCAACAACCAGTTGCCCGTTGGACTCACGCTCAATTTTACCATCCCTTTTCTTCTCGGCGCTGAAAAACAGCCGATCAGCCGCCAGGTGGTGTTGCCCGCCGCCTCGCAACAGGCGGTGACCATCGATTTGAGCAATGCCGAGTTCACCAATCCGCAATCGCCCGGCGCCTACCTGGACAGCGTTACCGTAGAATATCAGGTGAGCACCCAGCCCTCCAGCGGCATGGTTCATCTCAAACATACCGACCAGGTTGCGGTGGCGATTCACAGCGATCCTCTCGTCCTGGCGGGTTTTTCCGGCTATCTGGCCGGGGACACGCTGGCCATGGCCCCGATTGTCGTCCGAGACATCGCCGACTATCAGGGGCTGGACCCGGATGTGCAGTTTCAACAGGTGAGTTTGGATTTTTCCCTGCACAGTGAAGTCAATGTGGAAAACCTGATCCTGAAACTGCACCTGGTGGGGTACCACGAAGAACAGGGAGTGGTGACCGACTCCTCGCTGCTGGTGCTGGCCGATCAGCCCATTACCCCGGGGCAGCCCGGTCAACCCGGGACGACCACCTTTACCCTCACCGGTGCCGATTTAGCCAACTTTTTGAGCATTCTCCCCACCAGCATTAAAGCCAGCGGGCAGGTGCAGGTGGGTGGCAATACGGAAATCACCAAAGGCAGCCGCCTGTGGGGCGATTACCATTTCTCCACCCCGTTAAAGGTACAGATTCAGCATGTCGCTCCCTTCGAAGCAGATCCCACGGTGATTGAGCCTAACGATATCGACCAGCAGGTGCGCGATGCCAGCGAGAACGACTTGAGTGAAGCCACCCTTTCGCTACAAGTGGAAAACCACACGCCCCTGGGCGGTTCGGTGCGCATCATCATCACGGCCGACCCCACTGCCGTGGATCCCTATGATCTGGATCATCTGAATCCCGACCTGACCATTGTGAAAGACGTTTCGCTGGCTGCCGCACCGGTAGATCCTACAACCGGATATGTCAACCAATCTGCCATGAATCCGATCGAATTATCGCTGGATGCCCGGGAGATTGCCCTGTTCGCTCATCCTCCCTTAAAAGTGGGCTACCTGCTGCAGATCGACGATACCGCCCAGCCGGTGGCGGTGCGGGCCAACGATTATGTGCGGCTGGCCGGAATGGTTCGGATTGTGTACAACGTAAACAGCAACAATTGAGGGAGATTATCATGGGAAAACGTTCCCTTGCCATCTGGTGGATTGTCATTTTGCTCTTGGGGATTGCCGTCGGCGAGGCCTACGCCCAGCAGGCCATCGACGCCCGGGCAGCCGGCATGGCCTTCAGCAACAGCGCGGCCGGTTATGGCTTGGAACAGGTGGGGATGAACCCGGCCATGCTGGCCTTTCCGTACGGGTTTAATTTCGAGCTCAATCTCTTTTCCGGGCAGTTCAGCCTGTTCAACAATGCCCTCAACAAAGCTCAATTCGATGACTACTTTGCCCCGGGGAGAGTGCTCAGCGAAAGCGACAAACAACAATTATTACAACTAATCCCACAGTCTGGGTTTCAGGCCAGTGCCGGAGCACGGGTCAATACGCTGGCGGTGGCTTCGCGCTATTTCAGTCTGGCTCTGGTAGGCATGGGTTCGGGCAGGGTGCAGATCCCCCGCGAACCGTTTGAACTGGCCCTTCAGGGCAACCAGCTCGGGCGAGAATATCGGTTTAACAATGTGGAAGGGCTCGGCTGGGCCGCCGCCGGAGCCCTGTTTAGCATCGGGATCCCTCTCCACTCGGCCGATGGCTATCCGGTTACTGCCGTGGGGATAACGGCTAAGTACCTGAACGGCTTTGCCTACTTCGAGGTGCTGAACAGCGAGGGGCGGCTGGTAACCACCGCCAGTGGCATTGACCTGAACGGCCGGTTGACCGCACGCAGCTCGGAAGGAGGGCAGGGCTACGGCCTGGACTTCGGTCTGGTCACCCGTTTTGGGGCGCGCTGGCAACTGGCTTTCTCCCTATCCAATGCCATCAGCCGAATTAATTGGCGTTCAAACAACCAGCTTCGTTATTTTTCGCTGAAAGCAGACAGTTTGAGTTTTCCTGATGAGTTTTCCGACAGCCTTCTGGTGGACGAGGACAGCAGCGCAGCCTTAGGCGCCTTTTCCACACCGCTTGCCCGACGGCTCACTGCGGCCTTTGCCTATCGCTTCAGCCGACGAACGGTGGCCACCGGCCAGGTGGAGCTGCCGGCCGGTGGTTCCTCCCTCTCCAGGGGAAACCAGCGCCTTGCGTTCGGCCTGGAAACCAGCCTGATCTCCCTGTTGCCCCTGCGCACCGGCATTTCGCTGGGTGACAACAAAGGGCTCTCCTGGGCACTTGGCAGTGGCCTGAATCTGAAATACTGGTTTGTCGATGTGGCGGTCATCAATCACGGCGGACTGAAGAATGCCAGCAGTCGGGGGATTACGCTGGCCGTGTCCACCCGTTTTCGATTTTAGAGATGCCTGGTCATACCACCCACCCGCAGGGGCATGCGCGGCCTTAGGGCCCGGGTGCCCCTGTGCTTTTTCCAGCCACTCAACCGGTTAGTATCAACTCTTTTAGAACCGTGTAATGGGCCCCTTCCCGCCGAAGTTGGCTGCGCATCACCTGAACCCGATCCACCGGCATAGGCACCGGCTGGAAAGAAAGCCGGGAAAAGGTTTCGATGAGAGGTTTTAGATTTTTGGGACTGCGCACCCTGCCAAGGGTGAGGTGAGGCGTAAAAGGCCGGTTTTCTTCAGGGAAGCCCAGATCAACCATGGCCTGCTCGATTCGGGCTTGCAGGTGCGCCAGTGCTTCTCGGCCGCTGTCGTCGAAGCCCACCCAGAATACCCGCGGCCTGGTCAGCGAGGGGAAGGCACCCAGGTTGCGGGCAACCAGAGCAAAAGGTTCAATGCCCGAACTGGCTGCGGCCACCGCTGCAAAGATTTCGTTCAGCCGTTTGGCAGGGACATTGCCCAGAAACTTCAAGGTGAGATGAATGGACTCTGGACGCACCCATTTTACGTCGCCGTTAAGCGGTTTCAGCTCCCCGATCAAAGATTTCAGGCGCTGAATCAGCGGCGGGGGCACGGGGATGGCGACAAAAACACGCATCTTCTCCGGTAAGGACGAATTCATGGCACACTCCTGGGAACTGTCTAAAAAGTAAAGCCAAGGGGATATACTCGCGATTTTGTGCATTCAGTGGTTTGGGTAAAAGCAGGGTTTGCAGCCGGGGTTTTTTCGATTAAACCCAGCCATTTAAGCAAAGCAATCAACCTTGATTTCCTTCATTTTTTGGCAACCTCAATGCCTTCGCCCAATCTCTTGGCAAGAGAGCAGGTCGGGGGATGCGTTGATTTAAGTTCGGTGCCAGCGAAAAAGCTAATTGTATAACAATACAGAATCGCAGCCTTTTTGGACAACCCCTTTGCTCTGGTTTGCCGGATTTGCGGTTGCATTACGAATCGGTGAGCACATCGCCCACCGGCAACCCCAACAGAATGCGGCGGAGGAAATCCAAGGCAGCTTGGGCGGCCAGTTCTTTATTTAATCGGCGGTCCTGCACAAATTGAAACCGCCGGGCCATGACCCCTTCCGGGCCAGCCAAACCCACGTACACCAATCCCACCGGCTTGGTGGGTGTTGCTCCCGTGGGGCCGGCAATGCCGGTTGTGGACAGGGCATAGCTGGATTGAAAGGCCTTCTGCACCCCAGCGGCCATTTCCCGAGCCACCACATCGCTCACCGCTCCGAATTGATCCAGCGAGGCTTTGCGCACCCCCAGAAATCGCATTTTGCTTTCGTTGGAGTAGGTGACCATGCCACCCAAAAAATAGGTGGAGCTTCCCGATACATTGGTAATGCGGTCCTGGACCAGCCCTCCGGTGCAGCTTTCGGCCACCGCCAGGGTTAGATTTCTTTCCCGGAGCAACCGCCCGACCACCGCTTCCAGGTCTTCCTCGCCCCGGGCATACACGTAATCCCCAACCCGTTCCATGAGGGCCGACTCAAAGGCTTGCTGGCGGTGGGGGGCTGTGGCTGCAGCGCCGCGGGCGATGACACGAATGTCCACACCGGTAAACTTGGGCAAAAAGGCGACTTCAAAGTCCGGAAATTGGTTTAGGACATCGCGCAACACTTCGTACAGCCGAGACTCGGCGATGCCGGTGCTGCGAAATTGCTGAACCCAGATGGCACCACCACCGGTCTTCTGGCGCAAATAGGGTAGCACGGCCTGTTCCATCAATCCTTTCATTTCCCGGGGCACACCAGGTAACACGAAAACCTCCTTTCCCTCCCGGGAGAAATGCAGTCCGGGCGCCGTGCCCACCGGATTTTCCAGAACTCGCGCGCCCCGGGGCACCATGGCCTGACCGCGGTTGACCGCGGGCATCTGCATGCCGCGCCGGCGAAACCGTTCTTCAACACGGCGTGAAATCGCCTCATTCAGCTCCAACGGGGCTCCAAAATACTCGGCAACAGCCTTTTTGGTTACATCGTCGTGGGTAGGTCCCAGGCCTCCGGTTAAAATGACCAACTCCGCCTCCGCCAGTGCAGACTCTAACGCTGTACGGATGGCCTCCGCTTCGTCCCCGATGGTCACTACCTTCCGCGTTACAATACCCAGTTCGAAAAGCTTCCCGGAAATAAAGGTAGCATTGGTGTTGGTGGTGCGCCCATTGAGCAACTCGTTGCCAATCGAAATGAGAATCGCTTCCATGATGGCCTTCACAAATTGTTTTGGTTCGTTTCTCAAACAAATTAAAAGCCAACTCCCTCTGCTTCAAGGTTGTTTTTGGTAAGCCCACTTCGGGTCGATTTTTGGACAATGTAACCACGGTTCCAGCTTGGGAACCATTTCTTGCGTAACAAGATTGGTGACTCTATATTTGATTTCAATCACACAAATTTAAACTGTGAGCGGGGCGATTCCATGAAACCTTTGTTAAGACGATTTCTCCTGTTGGGGATCAGCTTTGTTGTTCTGGTGGCCTGCAAACTGAGTGCTCAAAATTCCACAGCCGAACTGATCGCTACGATCGACCCTCCCTTAATTAATGAAATTCGTGCCAGCGATGGAAACCGGGCGGTTACCGTGCGGGACAGCCTGTTGCTGGTTACCAATTTCTGGAATGGACTTCAGGTAATCAACATCGCTCAGGTGGAACATCCAAGGGAAATTGCTTTTTTGCCGCTGGAAGACCAGGCCCACAGGACGGTCGTTTCCGGAAAACGCGCCTACGTGGCCAATCACGCGGCCGGCATCCAGGTGGTGGACCTGACTGCGCTTCCCCGTCTCACCCCAGTGGCTACCCTGCCTACACCGGGGCCGGCGCTGGATTTAAGCGTAGAGGATAGTTTGCTTTACGTAGCCCTGGGGGATGAGGGCTTTTGCGTTCTCGAGGTGGCGGATTTGCATCACCCCCGTACCCTTGCACTGGAAGTACCTGGGGGATGGATTCAGGCCATCGCCAAGCAGGGCAATCGGCTGTATTTGGCCGCCAAGCGAGATGGTGTGCTCCTCTACGATATCAGCCAGCCTACCCTTCCCCAAAAAATTTCTCAGTACCGAACCGGGTTCGACGCCATGTACCTTCAGGTGGAAGATAGCCTGCTTTATGTGGCCGACGGGGGTGGTGGACTGCTCATCATGGATATCCGTCGCCCGGACTCCCCGGAAACGCTGGTGAGGGTACCCACCCAGGGCTTTATTATTCACCTGCACAAAATGGGCAATTTTGTTTACCTGGCCAATCTGGACGTAGGTTTGCAGATGGTCAACGTAAGCGACCCCGCTCACCCGGTTCTGGAAAGCACATACCTGACCGAGAGCCAGGTGTATGGGGTGGAGAAACACGACGAATACGTTTATGTGGCCGCCAACACCCAGACGTTGATTCTGCGTCACGATCAGGCCCCGCGCATGAAGCCGGTAGGCGACCTGGTGCTGAAAGAAAACGAGCCCTTCCAGCTACAACTGGATGTATTTGATCCGGATGGCGATCCGCTCACCGTGCGCGCCTTTCACCTGCCCCCGGGGAGCAGCTTCGACAGCACCAATTTTGTATTTCGTTGGAGGCCTACTTATGACCAGGCCGGGGTGTATCCAAACCTCATTTTTCAGGCTACCGAAAACACCCGCAGCCGCCTTTCGGTTGCAGACACCATTCAGATCACCGTAGAACACGTGAACCGGCCGCCGGATTTGCCTGAACTGGCTCCGCTGGAGGTAAAGGAAAATCAGCGGGTGGTCTTTCGCCTGCCCGCAGGGAGCGATCCCGATCCCGAGGATGCCGGGCGGCTTCGCTATCGGGCAGAGAACCTGCCGGCAGGGGCGCAATTTGACCCCGATTCACTGGAATTTCGCTGGACCCCCACCTTTGACCAGGCCGGGGTGTACATCGTCGATTTTGTGCTGGAGGATGGCGCCGGTGGTGCAGATCGCGAGCCGTTGGCCATCAAAGTGGATAACGTGGATCGGCCGCCGGTGGTAGAACCGATTGCCGATTTAACCATCCGGGAAGGGGAAAGGCTGGAACTGCCTGTAAAAGCTACCGATCCGGACAAAGAAGACGCCGGTCGCATTCGGGTGAAAGTGGAGAATTTACCGCCGGGTGCTGTTTTCGATTCTACCCGTTCCTTGGTGCTATGGACCCCCGATTACGACGCCTCCGGCGTGTATCCGGATATTCGGGTCATTGCTTTGTCCGGACCGCTCAGCGACACCGCCCGGTTCACCCTAACAGTCTCCCATGTGAACCGGCCGCCCGTTTTAGCCGACTTACCCGCCTTTCAGGTTCGGGAACAGGAAACGCTCCGTTTTCGGATTCATGGGAGTGATCCCGACCGGGAGGACTCGGCGCGGCTGACCTACCATGCGGAAAACCTGCCGCCCGGTGCGCAATTCGATCCCGACTCCCTGGAATTTAGCTGGACACCCACTTTTGAGCAGGCCGGCGTTTATCGAGAGGTCGGTTTCGTGGTCAGTGATCCGGAGGGGCTTTCGGATCGGAAAACCACCACCATTACCGTGGAAAATGTGAATCGACCTCCCAAGATGAACCCACCCCCACCAATAAGCGGCAAAGAAAATGAATGGCTGGAGGTGCAATTAACGGCCAGCGATCCGGACAGCGAGGATGCCGGCCATCTGACCTTTTTTGCCCGTAACCTGCCGCAGGGAGCGCAGCTGGAGGCCAGCACCGGTCGGTTGCGCTGGAAACCCGACTTCGACCAGGCCGGTGATTACCGAATTCTGGTGGGCGTGCGCGACAGCGAACTGTCCGATAGTGCACAGTTGGCAATCCATGTGGAGAATACCAACCGGCCGCCTGAGCTCAACATGCCGGCCCAAATCACGGCAAGGGAGGGCGAGCCTGTAAACCTTCGCATTCAGGCCAGCGATCCCGATCGGGAGGATTCGCTCAACCTGAGCCTGAGCATCGAATCCTTACCCGAAGGGGCGCGCTTTAATCCGGCCACCGGTGAACTGGCTTGGACACCCGGCTACCAGCAGGCTGGCACCTACAGCGTCACCGTCAAGGCCTCCGATGGCGAGGCGGAAACCAGTGGGGTGCTGGAAATCCGTGTGGAAAACGTCAACCGTCCCCCGCAACTAACCGTGCCAGCCACCATCAGTGGTAAAGAAGGGGAAACCATCGAATTCACGGTTAACGCCGGCGATCCCGATCAGGAGGATCGGGGCCGGTTGCAACTACAGGTCCGCAATCTGCCCGAGGGGGCCCATTTCGACGCCGGGAGCGGTACCTTTCGCTGGCAGCCCAACGCCGAGCAAGCAGGGGCATACGAAGTCACTTTTCTGGTCGCCGATCCAGGCGGCCTGCAGGCCTCGGCCACCTGCAAAATTACGGTTGCCGATGTACCCGAACTTTAAACCGGTAGCTTGGTTAAAGGCAGATGAAGCTCGAAGGTATTTTCCCGGCTCTGATTACCCCTTTCGACGAGGAAACAGCCAGGCCGGAGTGGCTGCTGAAAATCCTCGAGAAATTCAACACCCTTCCTCTGAGCGGCTACGTGTTTCTAGGCTCCACCGGCGAAACCGCTCATCTGAGCGATCGGGAGCGACTGTGGCTGCTCAGAGAGGTTCTGCCCGCCGTGCCGGGAGAAAAACTGAAAATCGTAGGCTGTATGTTCCACGCCCTGAAGCCTGCCTTGGATTTTCTGGAGGACGGTGCCAGGATGGGTGCACAGGCCGCGCTGGTGCTGACCCCGCATTATTTTCGCCATCAGATGCATGCTGAACAGTTGGTGGCCTTTTACCGGCAGTTAGCCGACCGAGCACCTGTTCCAATTCTCGTTTACCATTTCCCGGCCGTCACCGGCATCAGCCTTTCCACGGAAACGCTTCTCATGCTAAGTGAACATCCCAACATCATCGGGTGTAAGGACAGTGCCGGGGACCTGGCTTTGCAACAGGGCGTTCTGGGCCGGTGTAGGCAATCCTTTTCTCTGCTTACCGGATCGGCGGCTACCTTATACCCCAGCCTGCTGTGCGGGGCGGCAGGCGGCATACTGGCCCTGGCCAATTTGCTGCCCGAAGCCTGTCTCAGGCTCTACCAGTTGGTTCAGAACGAGCAGTGGGAGCAGGCCCGGAGCCTTCAGCAACGGCTCATCCCCCTGAACAGGTTGGTTACCCGTACCTATGGTCTTGGAGGACTTAAATATGCCATGCAGCAGTTGGGCTACCAGGCGGGGAATCCCCGGGCACCGCTCTCGTTACCGGATGCCAGGGGCCAGGCGACCATTGACCGAGAATTAAAGCAGGTTTCCGACCTGGCAAACACGTTTCAATAACAGGTGAATTCTGCTATTGAAGTGCAGATTAAGCCGATTTGGTGGGTTTGCTTACAGCCCTACGCCCGCGGTAATCTCAACTTTAAAGCGCTGTCAAGGTTGGGGTCCGGGCCAGTGGGCTGTAAGGCTCGCGGGTGCCACCTTTTTCAGTTCAGATAGAGAGACAGGATGAACGTTGACAAAGAGCCTTTTAACCACTTTAAATCCAGGGAAATGTTTAAACCGGTGTAAAAATTCACAGGAGCCATCCAATGCCGCTGATCCGTATTCCCAAAAGGTGGGAACTTCCCGAATCGCAAGTGACTCCCGAGTCTATTTATTGGAACCGACGTCGTTTTTTGAAGGCATTGGGGCTGGGGACGGTTTCGCTGCTGGGAGGCTTCTGGCCCGGCCTGCTGAGTGGCGCACCCGATGAGCAGGACGAACTGCGGGCCACCATCCCCCCGCCGCACAAACCATATCCAGCACCACGAAATCCGCGTTTTCAGGTGGATCGTCCCCTCACTCCGGAACTAATTGCCGCTCAATACAACAATTTTTACGAATTCACCCTCAAGAAAAATGGGGTTTGGAAACTGGCCCGAAGGTTTCGTCCCCGGCCTTGGACCATCGAAATCAGCGGAGAAGTTCATCGGCCCACCACACTGGACATCGATCAATTGCTGGCCCGCTTTCCCTTGGAGGAACGTGTGTACCGGTTCCGTTGTGTGGAAGCCTGGTCGATGGTCGTGCCCTGGACGGGCATTCCCTTCAAGAAAATTCTGGATTTTGTGCAACCGACCGGTCAGGCGCGCTACGTGCGTTTTGTCTCCTTCTACCGGCCCGAGGAAGCCCCCGGCCAGAAGGACCGCAGCTACCCCTGGCCTTATTTTGAAGGGTTGACCCTGGCGGAGGCCAGCAACGAATTAACCTTGCTGGCCACCGGCATTTACGGGCACCCGCTGCCCAACCAGCATGGCGCACCGGCGCGAATCGTGGTGCCCTGGAAGTACGGCTACAAAAACATTAAATCGGTGGTCAAAATTGAACTGACCCGAAAACGACCACCCACTTTCTGGAATACACTGGTTCCGGATGAGTACGATTTCTGGTCTAATGTAAATCCTAATAAACCGCATCCACGGTGGTCGCAGGCTACCGAGCGCGACATCGCTACCGGAAGGCGAATTCCGACCCTGCTTTACAACGGTTACGCCCAGGAAGTGGCAGCATTATACAAAGAGAGTCGCTGAAAACTGGAAAGGCAAAACCCCCACCGGGGATGGCGGAACTTCATTCTTTGAGCTTTTCGCTCACCAATGTACAGAGGAGGTCCCATGCGCCGCTTGTTATCGTACACTTTGTTGCTTCTCGGCTTGTTGGTGGGGGGCAATCCAGTACCAGGCTGGACACAGGCAGCGGAAACCAGGCCGTTAAACTTGGAAACCTTGCCTTCCTTACCCATTCAGCCCGGGGACTTTTGCATTGTTTGCAATGTAGGGGCTCGCCATCTGGAGCGGGTGGTACTGTACCGGGGGCGAAGGGTGGGCCTGTGTGCTCTGCATCCCAGCACCTTTGCCAGTAATCCGGACTATTTTTTCCAGCAACTGCAACCTCAAGGTGCTCTGTTCCACGAGGACTCAATTTCCCGGAAGGCCTTGCGCTGGGGCTGGTTCATTGCCGGTGCCTGGATTACCCTGGCCATTTTCTCGGCAGGCCTGAGTTGCTGGATCGCACAGTGCAAAGGCTTACCGGCCAAAAAGTGGTTCTACCTGGGGCTGGTGCTTAATGTACTCAGTTTGCCCGTTATCATGACCCGGCGGGCACTGGCCCGGCTTAAACTGCCACCCCACGTCACCAAACCCCCTACAACGGCTCTGCCGGAGCCCTGTCCGGATTGTGGCGCCCTGAACCATCCGGCCGCCACTGAATGCAGTGGTTGTGGGAAACCGCTAAAACCTAAAATGCAATCGGAAGTGGCACGGGCAGGTTTGAAACCGGGGGAGGGTTGATTTAACGGCCATGGAGACGGCTTTTCAAGGGTTTGTCTTGAGAAAGCAAACATTGAATTCGCAGCCCGAAACGGACAAGCAAAACGGAGTGTGAAAAATGCCTGGGATTGCTCAGAAAATTCAGGGATGGCTGGAGAACCTATTTGAAACGGCCACCGGGGATCTGCGCCGTCCCATTGTGTCCGAATCGCTGGAAAGCAACGTGAAGAACTTGTTCATTGTCGGTGACCTGGCCGGGGCTCCGGTGATTAAAATGGCCATGGAACATGGCGTTCGGGTCATCGAAACGATTAAAAAACGGGCACAACCAGGACACAATCCCAAGGTGTTGGATATTGTTATTGTGGGTGCCGGAGCCGCCGGGCTCAACGCTGCTCTGGCTGCTCAGGAGGCCGGCTTCTCTTATCTGGTCCTGGAAAAAGAGCAGATCGCTAACACCATTCAGAATTTTCCGGAAGGCAAGTGGGTTTATGCCGAACCGGACAGCGTACCTCCCAAAGGCAAATTATGGCTGGACGGGGCCACGAAGGAAGATCTTATCCGCCGGTGGTATCAAATTGTGGAGGAAAACCGGCTTCGGGTGCATACCCAAGAGCCGGTGGAAAGCATCCAACGTGAGCAGGACCATTTTCGGGTCAAGACCAATCGGGGGGAATATCGCAGTCGATTTGTGGTTCTGGCCATCGGCCAGCGGGGCAATCCAAGAAAGCTCGGCGTTGCTGGGGAGGACCAAGAAGCGGTTTACCATCGCTTGTACAGCCCGCGCAAGTATCGCAACGAGACGATTCTGGTAGTGGGCGGTGGCAACAGTGCCGTGGAGGCAGCCATTACCCTGAGCGAAGCCAATAAGGTAATACTCTCCTATCGCGGTTCGGAGTTCAAGCGCATTTTTAAGGACAATGCTCGCAAGCTGGATGCGGCCATTGCGGCCGGAAAGGTGGAGGTGATTTTTCACTCCCGGGTAGCCCGCTTCGAAGGCAAGCGAGCCGTTCTGGTTGTGGATTCGGGCGGCCATCAAGAGGAACGGGTTATCGATTTTGACCATGCTTTCATTCTGATTGGGGCCGAGTTGCCGGTCAAATTTTTGCGCAGTGCCGGCATCCGTCTGGAAAACGAGTGGCACGGCAGCATGTGGCCGGCGGTGGGCCTTGCCCTCTCGGCCCTGTTTGGGCTGTGGTTTTTCGGCGGCCATACCGGTTTTGTTCCCCCCTCCTTGACCACCCTGGCCAGCTGGTTCGGCGCACTGGTCACTGTGCTTTCCTTGGCCGGCCTGATTAAAATGGGCCAGTCCGGCCGCCGGTGGGGTTGGCTGGGTTTGGCCTTCGTAATCTGTTACACCATTTACGGTGCTAAGGTGGGCAAAGGAGAAGAGTTTTGGCCTTTTACTGGGTGGGGCTATCAGTGGCTTTCTTTTGCCGGACGGCCCTGGAGTTTCTGGTACACCGTGCTCTACACGCTGGTGATGACCGTCTTCGGCTTGCAGGCCCTGAAGCGCTGGGGCCTGGACCGGCGGGATCGCTTTCAGGTGTGGCGATACGTCAGTTTGCTCAGCTTCCAGTGGATTTTCTTTTTCCTGATCCCTGAATTTCTGTTTCAATGGGCGGTCAAGTATCAGTGGTTAGGAGAGCTTTCCCGGGATCCGGTATTTGCCCACCAAGCCTGGCGAGCCTACGGGCTGGTTTATGCCTGGCCCCTGTTTTTTTACACCTTCTTCTACAACCCGCACCAGGTCTGGGTGGTCTGGGGGGTGCTGTTGAGCTTTGTTATTATTCCCATTTTTGTGCTCTTCCATGGCAAGCGCTACTGCTCTTGGATTTGTGGGTGTGGGGGACTGGCGGAAACCTTTGGCGACCGCTGGCGCCATTATGCCCCCAAAGGCAAGGCCAGCATCCGGTGGGAATGGATGAACCAGGTGGTGCTGATTGCGGCTTTTCTGATCACCGGGGCCGTTCTGGTGAAGGATGCCTACGGCGTCCTGTCCGGGCTGGCCGACAGTTCCCTGCATCTGTATCGATTGATCGCCGACATCTGGCTGGTGGGTATTATTCCGGTCACCCTGTATCCGTTTCTGGGCGGAAAAGTATGGTGCCGGTATTGGTGTCCGCTGGCCAAGATGATGCAACTGATTTCTAAATTTTACACCCGGAGGGGGGTTAGTAAATTTCACATTTACGCCAACGACAAATGTATTGCCTGCAACGAGTGTAGTCGCAATTGCCAGGTAGGCATCGATGTGATGAGCTTCGCCCTCAAACAGGAAGTTTTGGACAACGGCAACAGCTCCTGTATCGGCTGCGGCATTTGCGTCACCGTTTGCCCGATGGACGTCCTATCTTTCCATCAGCCATTGGTAGCTAATGAAAAAACACCCAACGTCACGTTTATTGAGCGTCCCGGCAGTCCAGTTGGCGTAGAACAGTAACCCCCCTGCCGGCAGTTAAAGGCAACGACTGATTGAAAATTTCGAGGAAACGGGATGAAGCTTTCTCAGAACGAACTTAACCTCCTGAACGATCAGATCAGCGAACACATGAACCACATCCTCAAATGCACCGTACCGGATGAACGATATGGTCGCTTACTGCTGGCTAGCCCGCCGGATCGGCGCTACCCCTACATTTATCCTCGGGATGTGAGCAGTGCCTGCCAGTTGTTTCGTCGGGTAGCTGGTTCCCGGCATCAATACGATGCCGGCCCCACTGCCTTCCAGCTTCTGGAAGCCATGGCCCGGTTCATGAAAGATGTACAACGGTCCGATGGTTTCTGGGGACAACGATACAGCTTGCAGGGCGAAGATAAAAGCATTTACAAGCAGGAAGATAATATTGCCCATGGGATCGCCATTTTGTGCAACTACTTACTTACCGCTCACCGGCTCCAAAAACCGATCCCCGATTTGCAGGACTATTTGCAGGCAGTGGATAAGGCTGTGCAGTTTGCCTTGAAACACAATTACCACAGTGAACTCAATCTATTCTATTCCACCACCGCCATTCATGAATCGGCCATTGAAGAAGGCTATACCTGCTGGGTGAATCTCGCCTATCAATACGCCTTTATGCTTACCCGGGAGGTGGATATGGTGTTTCAAGAAAAAAGTATTATGGATCCCCAATGCTTGGAATTATGCGCCCACTTCGAGTACTCGGTTCGTGAATTGTTTATGGCGGGCGACCGTTACTTCCGGCGCTTTAATAAGTTCGGCCATATGGATTTGCGGCCCGATGTGACCCTATTGAGCCCGTTTTATTTTGGCTATGTTAAATACACGAGGGAATTGGAAAGATCGGTGGCCTACATCGAATCCCATCTCTGCGATCCGGAATTGGGCATGGTGATGCGCTATTTGCCATTCTACAAGGACTTTGACACCCACGTCCACGCCGGTAACGGCCCCTGGCTGCAGTACACCGCCATTTTAGCCCAGTATCACTTTTGGAATGGAAATCGTGAGCGTGGCGAACAGTTGTTAAACATGATAAACCAATATCGCAACGAGCAGGGGGAAATTCCGGAACATCTGTCCACCTGCGAACGATTTTACGAGTTCATGGAAAAAGAATGGCGTACCGGCATCGATTTTGAAAAGGAGTTTTACAAGCCCATTTTGTTGGACAATCTGGATTTCGGCCACATTCTGGAAGAAGCAAACAACATGGCCCGGTCCTACAAGCGAACGGGAGAGAAATGCATGATTTTAAATAAAAAGATAAAAGGCGGGGGCTACATTCAATTTGCCACCCCTTTGATGTGGTCCCACGTGGAATACGCGCGGGCCTTGCTGGTTAGGGCAGGAGACTGGTGGCGCATGCGCAATTAGTTTCTTGCCGGCGTACTTCTTTCTTCAACAGAGGCCAATGCCACCGGCAAACCAACCAACTCAACTCAATGGCCCCGCAGACCATAAACCGAATCCACAGGCAGGGTAAAAGCGATACCATTGCCCGGCTCCTCCAGCGAACCGACCACCTGTTCAATGGCTTTTATTAGAGGCACTTCTTTTTCTTCGGGAATGAGGGTAAAAATGGTTTTGTTGGCCGGACGGCTACCTTCCATTAATTGGCGGAAGCCGGCAAAAATGGGGATATCGTGGGCCAGAATGGAGCCCATGCCCACGCTGTCCAGGATGGTGGCGCCACCAATTTCCATCTCCAGGAAGACCTCCAGAATTTCCTCCAGGAGCTCCTCCCGGTTCAGCACAAAAAAGAACGCTTTCATGCACTCAGTTCGAAATATTGGGATTCTTCTGCTTTGAGAATCTCATAAATTTCCTGGGGCGAGCTACTCTGCAGGATGCGGCTTCGGACCTCTTCCTTCATGATGATGCGAGAGATACGGCTCAGGAGGCGAACATGGGTTCCAGGGTCATCTTCGGGGCCGATGAGGAGAAAAATGATGTGGGCCGGCTTCTGGTCCAGGGATTCGAAATCCACGCCTTCCGGGTGCACCCCCAGGGCAATGGCAAAGCGCGGACATTTGTACTTGCAGTGGGGAATAGCCACACCATGGCCTACACCGGTGGTCATAATTTTTTCCCGATCCAACACCGCCTGAAGTGCTTTTTCCTTTTCGTCCACCAAACCTTGTTCGGCAATCACATCAATCAGTTCCTTAATGACTTCAATCTTGTTCCGGCCTTGCAGAGGAACCTTGATGAATTCCGGTGTGAGCAAATCGATTAGTTTCATGGTAAAAAGTCCTCCTGGTTCAAGAAGCTAATTTCACACCGGGTATGTTTTAAATCAATGGATAAATCACAGCACCGGTTCAGCCATGGCTTCTCTTTTCTCCTGCGAGATGTTCATGGGTTCATCCTGCTCTACTGTTGGATCACCTACCTCCAGATGCAATCTGGCCCGGCATCCGCAGGGACAGATGAATTCAATTTCCTGTACAGTGCCATCGCGCTGATGAATGAGGATTTCCGGTCGGAGTTCGTTCAAGTCCCCGGCCTCAAACACTTGCACCTGACCGGCTTCCTTTAATCGCTCCGCTTTAATCACTTTACGGTTCCCACGGCGCAGCAGGGGACGTTGAATTTGTTGGTGCGGTTGCTCAAATAACGAATGAAATTCCTTTTCCATGCTCGGCCCTACATCCCTGTTTTTTATTCCATTATCGGTTGTTCCACAGGCCGGGTTGAGTAAAAAAGATTTTTGAACTGATTTGCTCGTTTATTTAATTTGGTACCAAGACAAGAACCCCAAGCAAAGGAGCTCGGTATGGAAAGTAAGCGTGTCTGGTGGGCAGTGTTGCTGGTGCTGTGGCTGGCAATAAGCGGTTCCACGCAAATCTTTCAGGACCCTTACCTGGAACCTGAACAGAGCAGGTTATTGGGTGGGCTGGGAATGACCTGGATCGATGATCAGCCCTACACCACATTTACCCTGGCTCCGGATTTCGCTTTCGGCAAATTTGGGTTTGGTCTGTACTTCCAACTGTTGTTCGATAATCAAAACGGATTTCAGCTGCGTAAAGACGAGTACAAAGGTGGGGTAGGCCTTCTGCGGGCGGTACGCTACGTGCGATACGGGCATAAGTACGATCCGGTTTATTTGCGGCTGGGTAGTATCGAAAGTTATACCATGGGCAGCGGCTTCCTGATGTGGAATTACAACAACGCCTCCAATTACGACAAACGCAAGGTGGGGGTGGTTGCGGATCTGGATTTTGGTAAAATCGGGATCGAGAGCATTTACAGCAGCCTGGCCAATCTGGAAATTGTGGGGGGGAATTTTTACCTTCGTCCGTTTCGCTTCATGAATCCGGTGCCGCCGTTGCTAGGCCGTTTTCGGGTGCATGCCACTTACTTGCACGACGACCGGCTGTTGGGTGGAACGCTTCTGGACAGTACCGAAACACTGGATGTACTGGGCTTTGGTGCCGATCTGCAGTGGCTGGACCTGCCTTTTCTTAAAAGCGCTGTTTACTGGGATTACGGTAAAATTATCCATTTTGGTAGTGGGAACGCGGTGGGGATTAATGCGATTTTTCCGGACTTGATCGGCGTGTTTGGGCTTGGTGCTCGGTTCGAGAAACGCTATTTGGGTGCCCAGTTTATCCCCAGCTTGTTCGGTCCGCTCTACGAACTCAACCGGAACCTAGGCGTGACGGCCATGCTCCAGGCTCAGCCTAAAACAGAGGGCTACTTTGGGGAGCTTTCCGGACACGTGATCAAGCGAATTCGCCTGATCGGGAGCTTCCAGAAATTGAACGGCATCTCCCACAGCGGCATTCTTCATCTGGAGGCCTCGGCCCCACGGCTGGTGCCTCGCTTCGAGCTGCGCGCCTATTACGACAAAACCAACATCGAAACGTTTAAAGATGCCCGCACACTGGACTTTAATTCGGTAGCCACCGTGGAAGTAGGCTATCAACTGAATCGCTTCTTAATGCTGACAACTATTTACCGCTGGTACTGGGTTGAACAGACCGATGCCTCGGGCCTTACGGTTTACAAACCGGTGGAACGCATCGAACCCAGAATATCGTTTCATTACGCGTTTTAGCTGAAAGTCATGTTTGCCGGTGCAGCCCCTGCGGGTTGCACCACCCTGAAAAATGAAGCGCCGCCAGCATCTGCAGAGGCTGTACCGTTGGTTGCAGCCGTTAATGGATCTGTTTTTTCCACCCCGATGTTTGCACTGTGACAAAGTTCTCCCCGGGCCGGAACAGCAAGTGTGGCTTTGCCAGGGCTGCCGGCAACAATTAAAGCCCCTTCCCCTATCTCAGGCCAAGGCACTGGTACTGGACCGTCTGGAAACCGTTTACCTGGAACACTTGCTGGTGGGTTGGGAATTTACCCCCGAAATTCGCAGCCTGGTTCACCATCTCAAATATCAAAAAATGCCCGGATTGGGCATCTGGCTGGGAAGCCGGCTGGCAAACCGATTTGCCTGCGAGTTGAACAGACTGGATCACTTGAAGATTTTGCCCGTGCCTCTGCATCCAATTCGCCAGCGGGAAAGGGAGTACAATCAGAGCCTACAAATTGCCCGGGGTTTGGTTCAGACACTGCCTAAATTGTGCCTTCTGGCGAAAGGCTTACAGCGCATTCGAGCAACCGTTTCCCAGACCGGCTTAAACCGCCAGCAGCGCCGGGAGAATGTGACCGGGGCCTTTGCACTTGCTGAAGGATGGAAACCAGAGGGAGCAAACCTGCTGCTGGTGGATGATGTGGTAACCACTGGCGCCACTTTGAACGAGTGCGCACGCGTACTGAAAGCAGCGGGCGCTAGCCGCGTCTGGGGTATTGCCGTGGCCACCCCACCGCTGGATGAAAGCTGACCTGGCGGCAAAAGAAAGCACCTTAGAATTTGAAAATCTGAAAAATGCCCTTCTTTTTTTCCTTCCGGCGTTCGGCCACGAACTGATCGATGATGTCCCGGTCGATGTGTTCCTCCAGTAACAGTTGTTCCATTTCCTCGGGCGCAGCGTCCCGGTGGCGGTTAAAAATTTCACGTGCTCTTTGCTCATCCCTTTCCCATTTGCGGGAAACGAGCGCCTCCCGGCGCGGGCTGTCTTCTTGCACGATTTGTTGCAGGCGCTTTTCTTGAACCTTAAGCGATTTAATGGTCTCATCGCTGTCTTTCAGCTTGCTGAAGGAGCGAATTCGCTGGCGGGTCTCTTGCAGGGTTCGCCCGGCCAGATTAAGCAACATTTCATTGTATTTCAGGGCAAAGTAATAATCGCCCACCTTCTCGTACAGGTAAGAGAGCAGGCGAAGCACCGCCAAATAGCGAAGGGGAGTTTGGTCAAAGCTATGCGAATCGGCCATTTTGCGGAAGTATTGGATCGCTCCCTGAACAGCCTTGCGCTCGTCTGTGGGCAATTCCGGCCAGTTGGCGCTCAACATTTTCAAATAATCCCGATAGGTCTTAAACGTGTAAAAAGGCTCCTCAAGGGCATCGTCGTCCATCTGGGCCAAGCGTGCCTTACAGGTTTCGCCCAGGGCGTAGAATTGCTGTAGCAGCTCAAAGAAGCCGTCCATTTGTTCCAACGTGGTTTTGTAAAGCCGATTCAGCTCCTCCTCGAACAACTTCCAAAAGGCCTGGCCATTATGGGCCTCTTCCTGGGCCACCTGCTGCTCCACCCAGCCATTCAGTTCTTCCAGATCGTGCAAGGCATTCAGATAGTGGCCCTGCAAACGCTCCTGTCGCTTAAAGAACTCCTTGAGCCCCTCTTCCAGACCGCGGACCTCCACCCGGTGTTCGGCCATGCGAAACAGCCAAGAAACCCGCAAATACAGTCGGGCGATTTTCTCATCGTTGCGGGAAAATTCGCTGGGGAGGTGCTGTATGTACAGGGCCAGCAGGTGCAGATTCATCAGGTCGGTGGTTGTTTCCGGAGGATAGGTAATAAACCGAACCAGGCGCTGGATGACCAAATCCTGGCGGGCCTGAGCCCGGTAGGCTTTTTGCAACGATCCGAAAAGGCCCAATCCCTGCCGATACTCCGGCTTAAGAAATGCCGGACGCTCGTCGGTGTAGAAACAGTGCGGGCAGTGCCACAAATGAAAATAATAGATGCTGAATCGATTGTGGACGGGATTAACCCACTGGTAGTCGCTGATAAAGTAATCCGGATCCCTTTTTTTAACAATGTAGGAGCGATCCCGAAGATACTGATGAACTGCCGACTTTCCGCACATGGGACAGACAGCTTCTTTTTCAAAATAAGGTAGGTCAATGCCTTTCCTGGCAGTGGCCTGAGTGGCTTCCATGCAACGGTTCTCCCTCTTTAACCGTTCTCTTTTATTGTCGCCAGAAAATGACATTTCTTGACACGCCATTTTCAATCACCAAAGCTTTCCACAGCGGGTAAGAGGAAAGGTCATAGAAGCAGGGAAAAGCCCTGATGCGACCGGCAGGGATTGGTTCCGGGGATAAACTTTGGCTAACAAAGCACGCCAAAGCAGGGGTTGTCTTAAAACCTGCCGCCCCGATTAATCTCCGCCGTTGTCCTGAATGGTTGGATTTTCAGGAAAGCGGGAGTCTTCCAGATATTGCTCCCATTCCGGATGATGGACTTCCTTACTGTAGCTGGAGTGAACCAATTGGTAGTCGCCAAAACCGGTAAAATCCGCAAAGACAAACACGACCCCTTCCTCAAGCCGGTTGTAGTGCCAAACTTCGTAGGGCTTCATGTTGCTACGCGACACATTGCGGTCAATCTGATCAGGACGCCCGTAAGTTAACAGCACCCGCCCCCGGTCGCTCTCCCAACCCGGCTTGTTTTTAATGGTGAAATGTTCGTTGGCATAGTAAACCAGGGTTAAATACTCCTGGCGATACTCATTTTCCGGGGTCTCAGGATTGGTATCCCGCCGTTTCCAGAAATCGATGAGAAAATCGATCTTTCCCTCCCGGTTCAGGCTCTCCCACACCTTTTTTTCTGCATCGGTGGCTACATAGCGGGCATAATTAAATTCTTCATCCAGCTTTTCTTCCGGTTGGGATTGGTAATAGAGACGTAGCTGCTGGTAAAAATCGGAAATGGTCACCGAAGCAAATTGATCGGCGTGCTTGAACATTAAAAATCGCCGGGTTTTCTGAACAAGCTCGCCGGTATCGTCGTCGCGTACCTGTAAATGGAAATTGTAGGGTTTGCCCTCCAGGGTAACAATATTGTAGCCGCCGATGATAGCCGCATCTTTGCCCTTTTTAGAGTAGGTCTTGGCCGGGAAGCGCCTAATCTCATTGCCTTCCATGTCTGTTACATAGGCTTCAACGGTGTAAGTGCCTTTCTCGCCGGGTGGGGCCAGGTTGTACACTTCCGCGTAGTAGTAAATCACCGGCAATTTAACCCCGTAGATGCCGGATGGGTTGGGGATCACTTGAAAACGCCCTTTGCTGAAACGCCCCGTGCCCCTGGCGGGCATAATTCGAGTACAAAGCTGCAGGTCGCTGATGGAAAACCGATCGGTCGGGTAGGGATGCACAACCGGGGTAAACTCAAATTCGCCCTGGCGCTGCCCCTCCAGGTCCTTGACAATCAGACGTACCCGATAATCGCCCTGGCGCACTTTGTAGGCATACATATCTAGAAACTGGCGGCCTGGTGTAATCTGGGCCATGGAGGGCACCTGATCGACAAAATTTTTATCCTGGGCTAGCAAAAGAGAGTCGCCGTCGTAAATCTCAATCCGGGTCGTAAAACGAGCCTGAAATCCGGAGTCGGAAGCCACGTAGCGCATGTTTTTCTGGTAAAAAGAAAGATACACCTCCATAAAACACCGATTGGAATCGGCCTTAAACAGCGCATAATCCACCTGCAGGGGAATGTAGCTGGCCTGTTGCCCGAAAACCAAACCGGCAACTAAGGAAACAAAAAGTACCGGGAGGAGAGCGTAGCGCAGGTTCATGGGAAACTCCCGAATTTAGCCATCTAATTTACACGTACAGAAACGATTTTAGAAACACCGGGTTCCTCCATGGTCACCCCATAGAGGGTTTCGGTGGCTTCCATGGTTTTTTTGTTGTGCGTTACCAGAATAAATTGAGTGTCCTTGGAAAAGGCTTTCAGGGCACGGAGAAAGCGGCCGATGTTCACATCGTCCAGGGGGGCATCCACCTCATCCAGAATACAGAAGGGGCTGGGCTTGACCAAGTAGATGGCAAATAGCATGGAGATGGCGGTCAGGGTTTTTTCGCCGGCGGAAAGCAGCGAGAGGGAACGCAGTTTTTTCCCTTTCATGGTCACGGCAATTTCCACGCTGGCCTCCAGTGGGTCCTTGCCTTCCTCCAGGTACAATTCGGCCGAACCGGCGTCGAAGAATTCGTGAAAAACCCGTTTAAAGTTTTCATTGATTTGATTGAAAGTCTCCAGAAACTGGCTGCGGGCGGTTTTGTTTAACTTGCGGATGGTTTCCAGCAGGCGCTTTTCCGCCTCCAGCACATCGGCCTGTTGTTCTTGCAAAAATTCCAGCCGTTTCTTTTCCTCTTCGTGTTCGCGGATCGCCAGCGGGTTGACCTCGCCCAGCGAAGCCAATTTTTTCTGTAGGGCCTCAATCTCTTCCTGAAGCTGCTGCTCGCTTAACGTCTCGTCCAAATCGGCCGGACTAGTCACGGCATCCTGGCCAAATTGTTCGCGGATCTGCTCTCGGATGCTGTCGATTCTCACCTGGTATTCGCGGCGCTGCAACGCCAGTTGTTGCAAGCGTTCCCGAGCCTGATTGAGCAAACGCTGTTTCTTTTTTACCTCCTGTTCAAACAACTGGATCTGGCTCTTCAATTCCTGAAAATCTTTTTCGACGGCGTTTTTTTCTTTTTCCACACCATCACGGACGCGAAGGGTCTGTTCCAGGGTAGCTTCTTTGTCAGCAATCTCCTGATTTAACTGCTCGATTTGCCGGCACATCTGCTCAATTTCTGTTTCCCGGCGTGCAATGGCGGCTGCACTTTCCTGCTCACTTTTGTCCAGAAAATGGAGCTGCTGTCGGAGTTCTTTTTCCCGCGCGGACAGATTCAGCATTTTTAATTGGCATTGTTGAACCTGTTCGCGGCGTTGCTTCAATTCGTCTTCCAGCGCGCGCAATTTTTGCTGATGCTCCTGCTCCTCGGCCTGATACCGATTCAACGCCAAATCGAACTGCTCCACCCTGGGCGATAATTCCTGGAGTTGCCGCTCTAATTCGGCTTTCTGATTTTCCCAGTCAGCCAGCTCAAGCCGGCCCTCCTCCAGTAGTTCGTCGAGGCGCGTTTTTTCAAAAAGCTGCTGGTCTCGCTTTTTTTCGGCCTGGTGCTTTTGTTTTTCCACCTCGGCCAGGTATTGTTGAAAATGGGCGCGCTTTTCGTGCAGCGCCCGCTGCTCCCGGGCCAGCTGTTCGAGCTGATCGTTCAAGCCATTCAACTTTTCGCTCAGGGCATCCACGGCCCGGGACGCCTGTTCCAGGGCCTTCCCACGCCCGATGATGGGGATATCGCCTCCGAAACGCCCTACGGTAATTTCTCCCCAGGGAAACAGCACATGGCCGCTGGCGGTAAGGAAGGTAGCCTGCGGAAATTGTTGGCGAAGGGAAAGGGCCTGTTCCAGATGCTCTACTAAACAGGCGCCAGCCAGCAATCGGGCCAGTAAGGGCTTCAGTTCCGGGGGACCGTTTACCTGAGCCAACAACGGTTGTACGCTGCCGGGAAACCCGTGATCAGGAAGGTCCTCTCTGGGAACCAACTCCAAAGGCACCACACTCACGCTGCCCTTTTTTGCCTCTTTTACCGCGGCCAACACCTGTCGCGCATCGTTCACCGAACGAACCACCAGCGTTCCAACCTTTTCGCCCAGCAACCGCTCCAGGGCCGGCCTAACCTGCTCCGGACAATCAATCAAATTGGCCAGGGTGTCCAGCAGACCGGGGAAGCGATCCCGGTGGGAAAGCACATACTGTACCGATTCGGAAAAGCCCTGATGCTGGCGAATCAGGTTGGCCAGAAATTCCTGACGACTGCGGGCCGTTTCCAGTTCTCCCTGGATGCGGTTCAATTCATCTCGCAGCGCCTGTGCCTGAACGGCATTGGCTTCCTGGGAGCGGTTCACCTGTTCCAGTTCGCGCCGGTAAATTTCTTCGTCTTTAACCAGGGCGGCCAGGTCGGCTTCAGCCTTGCCGAGGCCCTGCTCCAGCTCCCTGCGCTGCTCCTCCAGCCGTTGGTTTGCCTCGGCCTTGCGGGCCAAACGCTGTAGCAATTCCTGAAGGCGTGCCTGGTAAACCCGATACGTTTCCCGCACCTCCTCGGCAGCTTGCAACTGGTTCAAATGCCTTTGCACATAAGCCTGGTGCTGCTCGCGCAGCTTTTGATAAGCAGCCTCGGCTTCATTTTGTTGCTCAACAGCCTGGTGGTAGTTTCTCTCGGCACGTTTTGCATCCGCCTCCAGCCGCTTCTGTTGTTCAATGAGTTCAGCGCGCTCCTGCTGCTGCTTTTTTTGCCTTTCCCTGTGGGCGGCAACTTCCTGCCGGTGTTCGGCCACCCGCTCTTCCAGCGACTCCCGCCGCTGTTTTAACAACTGAATGTCTCCTCGTAGATTGCGGATGGCCTCCTCCTGCTGATAAAGCTGATTGGCAATGCGCCGAAAGGCCTGTTCCAAATCCACCGCTCGGGTCTGCTGAGCGGCCAGCTTGGATTCGTCGTTGTGAATCTCCGCATTCAGCCGGTCCCGCACATGGCTTACCTCATCGTACTCGGCATTTAAGGGCACCAAAGCCTCCTCCAGGGAGCGTAACTTGACCCGGTACAACTGAAGCTGCTTTTCGGAAAGAGCCTGTTTAAACTGGTGGTATCGACGTGCCTTCCCCACCTGGCGGGAAAGAGAGTTCACCTTCTTCTGCACTTCGGCAATGATATCGTTCAGTCGGTTCAACTCCTGGTGGGTAGTGTCCAGCTTGCGCAGAGCCGCCCGGCGCCGGGACTTGTATTTTTTGATCCCCGCAGCCTCTTCAAATAGACGGCGCCGCTCTTCCGGATTTTCGTTGAGGATCTGTTCCACCATCTTCAACTCGATGACCGAGTAAGCGTCCGCCCCCATGCCCGTGTCGGCAAACAGGTTGACGATGTCCATCAGGCGGACCGGCTGGTTGTTGAGCAGATATTCACTTTCCCCGGACCGGGTAAGCCGCCGGGTAATTTTGACCTCGCTGTATTCGGTCGGTAAAATGTTTTTGTTGTTCTCCAGGTACAAAGAAACCTCGGCCAGCGAGAGGGGTTTTCGGGTGCTGGTGCCGCCGAAAATCAGGTTCTCCATTCGCTCGCACCGCAACACCGAAGGCCGTTGCTCGCCCAGTACCCAGCGGATTGCATCCACAATGTTGCTTTTCCCACAACCATTGGGTCCCACTATGGCGGTGAGCCCATCGTTAAACTTGAGCACCACCTTCTGGGCAAACGATTTAAAGCCCAGTATTTCCAGCCTGGTTAAGTACATTGCCTGTTCCTAATGCAAAGCGCTGTAAAGGTGATAGATGAATTTGAGGTGGGCGAGCAAATTCAATCGGCTTTGTAGGAACAACATGATGCCTCCAGCACAGAGCCCCCCCAGCAACGTTACCACCGCAAACACCCGGGAATACAGGGCATCTAAAAACACGCGAACCCCATTTATCCAGCGCAAATAAAGCCAAACGTTAAAAAATAACAGCATTCCCAACACAATCCAATAGGAATTCAGGGAGAGGAGCACATTGTACAGAATGGCTGCCAGGGGCATCAAAAAAATCAGCGGGGAGAGGGACCACACGTTGACCACCATTGCCTCACGAAAAATCATGCGCCTCCTGAAGACAAAGGCGACCAACCTGAGCAATAGGGCCGACAACACCAGCCCAAGGGCAATACAGGCAGTAAAAAATATTAGGCCCTGCCATTGCTTCCAGATGAGCTCAGCCGCCAAGCGCTTGGAGGCTGGCGTGAACATGAACAGCGACACGAGGTAGTCCATTAAAAAATTGCTGCGAAAGTAAAACAGCACCGAGTGCGCCAACACACCGGCGGTGAGAGAGAAAACCACCAGAAGAAACAGTGTCTGCCCCTGCGGGATGAGAATTCGCTCCTGGAGATTGACAAAAAATCCATGGGGGCGTTTCAAAGAATAGGTCACATTACGCCTGAAATCGGGAGACTGCTGATAGACAACCAGAAAAGCAAACAGGACCAGCAACCCAGAAAGGATGTACAAAAAGGAAAACCGGCTTTTTGCTTCCGACAGCACCGGCTGATCTGCCGCTTCACCGGCCTCAGGCCGCTGGGGAATTTGTTTCAGTTTGCGGTCCAAGGTGTAAAGCCCCATAGCGGTGAAATTCAGATCTCCAAAGAGACCATTTTGCAAGGAAGGAAAATTAACGCGATAATCGGAAAAGGTGGGGATGAAATGAGCCGGCAGCAGGCCGTGCTTTTGCAGTCGGCGGGCCTGGCGGGCAAACAATTGATCTTGGATCAAATCCGGCGCCAGCAGGGTGGAATCCACCCGATAGGAAATAGAGCGCAGAAAGGCCGCCGGCCAGACCGGCGCATTCGTTTCGCCCTCTGCCAGCCGGCTGAGCACCCCCGGGTCCCGGCGGTCTAAAATTTCCCACAACCAGGTCCAATTCCCATTGCCTGTCCTTCCGGGCGGAAACGGCGTATCCACGTAGAAAATCACGTTTGCAGAATCGTTCCGGGAACCGTATTGGGGGAGCCCGGCATGTTTTGTCTGCATGGGATCGGCAAAATAGCTTACCCCAATGCCTGCCAGGCTGGGATGCCGATGGGCCAGACTCAGCATTTGCCCGATGAGCCGGGATTGGTAAACCTGGTAAAGGCTGTCCGCCCCGGGCCGGATTAGTGTGGGCATGAGGGGCAAATCCTGGAACACCAACAAGCCGTGCCTATCGCACAGGCTGAAAAAGGACTCGGGTAGAGGCGCAAAGGGCACGCGAACAGCATTGTAGCCGGCTTTTCGGATCTGCGCCAAATCCCATTCAACCTGAGCGGCGTCGAACAAGGTACTGCCGGAGGGATGCTGATAGAGATAATTGATGCCGTTAAGGACCACCGGTTTCCCATTCAAGAAGAGCTGGCCATCCCGCACCTGCAGGGTTCGCCAGGCGAGGGGCTGCTGCCAGCGGTCCACCAGTTTCCCTTGTTGCCACAGGCTCACCACCAACCGGCACGTCACCGGGTCCGCCGGCTGCCAGGGCCGGATTCGATCCAGCGGCAGGTGAAGGCGAAACCGATGCACCAGCGAATCGGGTGCACTGACCACCTGACGGGCCACCGTCCTCCCGCCCTGTTCAAGGCGTGCCTCCACCCGCCAGGCGGCGGGCCGATGCGTGGGCAAGTTTATCTCGCCCTGGAGCTGCAGGTCGCCTTCACCATCGCTATGGGGAAGGCGCCAGGAGAGTTGCTTCAGGTGCACGGCGGGGCGCAGCTCCAGCCAAACCGGTTCCACCAACCCGAATTCGATCAGAGGAACATTCACCGGCAACCAGGGCAACATCTGTTGCCATTGATGGGCCCGAGGGCGCACCAACACCTCCAAGCGATTTTTCGCCCGCAAGGCCGCCGTGGGAAGGGGAATCGTCTGGTAGAGGAAGGGCGCGCCGGAGGCGGCAAGCCGGGTACTATTGAAATAAACCGACATCCCTCCGTTCACCTGCCCCAGGTGCAGCACAGCCTGCATCCCCCCACGGTTAAGCAAGGAATCCGGTACGGAAAACATTCTTCGGAAGCGAAATGCCTGCACCTGCCGGTAGCTGAATGGTTGTTGAATTTCGCCAAGCAGCGCTTCACCGTTTTTGCTCAAAACCTGCCACTGCCCGCTCAGCGAGATCCAATGGCGGAGGGGAAATTCCCTTATCGGCCCCTGTTGAACGGAGCCGGCTGCAGGCAGAGTGTAGAAGGCTACTTGATCGGCAGCAAACAGACCTATCGCCCAGACCAGCAGGAAACCCACTACACCGAAAAAACCGTGATTCAACCTTTGTTTTTGGTCTGACATGCTCTGTTTCATCCCGCGGCAAAATTATTCCCCCAATCTCAGTGAGCCAATAAAAGAAATTTTTGCCCGGCCGATAATGAAAGACTAACACGGAAGGGCACCGGGAAATCGTGATTCGAAATCCAGAATCACCTTGCATTTTCTGGCTGCTGCCGATAAAATAAATTCTAACAGGAAAACTTCATGTCTCTGGCAACACCACACGTTTTTGTCTGTAATTGCTTTTAACTTGTTTTAATAGGTATCAGACAGTTAACGGGATTTAAGGAAAAAACCCACGAAGAAGGAGCGTTTCATGTTTGAGACAACCCACTTTCCTGGCGCTAAAAAATACTGGTACAATGGCCGCTTGGTGGATTGGAACCGGGCGGAATTGCATGTAATGACTCACGCCCTGCATTACGGGACCTCGGTGTTCGAAGGGATTCGCGCCTACCTGACCGACCGTGGCCCGGCCGTTTTTCGACTCTCTGAACACATCGACCGGTTGTTTCACTCGGCCGAAGTGATGCGCATGGAGGTGCCTTACTCCAAAAAGGAGATCGTGGACACGGTCCTCGAATTGATGCGGGTAAACGAGTTGAAAAGCGCTTACATCCGGCCGCTGTTGTTTTACTCTTACGGGAATCTCGGTCTGGTGCCCCACAGCGCACCGGTGGAACTGGTCATTGGGTGCTGGGAATGGGGGGCCTACCTGGGTGAAGAAGCCAAACAAAAGGGCGTGCATGTGCTACTCCTGCCCTGGCGGCGTTTTCACCGCTCCCAAATTGATCTTTCGGCCAAACTGGGGGGGGTGTATGTGCAATCGAAAATCACTGCAGAGTTTGCCCGCCGGCAGGGCTTTAACGAGGGCATCATGCTCAATCTGGAAGGGCGTATTGCCGAAGGTCCTGGCGAGAACATATTCATCGTTAAAGAGGGGGTGGTAAAAACCAACCCGGGCAGTGAATCGATCCTGGAGGGAATCACCCGCTCTTCGGTGCTGGAAATTGCCCGCGATGCCGGCTATCCCACAGAGGTCGGTCCCATTAGCGTTGAGGAGTTCATTTCGGCCGATGAGGCTTTCTTTACCGGTACGGCCGCCGAAATCACCCCTATTACCCGGGTAACCGATGGCAGCAATCCGAATACATCTCGGGAGGACTGGAAACATTACACCATTGGGGATGGCGTGCCCGGCGGCATTTGCCGGCATCTGGCCACCCTGTACAGCAAGACTGTTCGCGGACAGTTGCCCCAGTTCGAGCATTGGCTGTCTTATGTTTACCGTTCCCGGGAAGAAGCTCAAGCTGTGCTGGGGAGCTTCTCGGCTGCTTCGTAAATCGCGAAACACACACTTAAAATTTTGGAGTGTTCCCATGCCACAGTTGTCGCAAAGAGCCTACAGCATGCCCGCTTCCCCCATTCGCAAGCTGGCCCCCTACGCGGATCGGGCCAAAGAAGCGGGGCGCAAGGTCTATCACCTCAACATAGGTCAGCCGGACATTCCCACCCCGCAGACCATGCTGAATTACTTTCGCAATCTGTCTCTAAAAGTCATTGCCTACAGCCCTTCCGGCGGCCTGTGGGAATACCGGGAAAAGCTGACCGAATACTATCGCCGTTTCGATATTGCGTTGAGTAAGGAAGACATTCTGGTCACCACCGGTGGCAGCGAAGCCATCATTTTTGCCATGATGGTGACCATGAATCCCGGTGACGAGATCATCATACCGGAACCATTTTACACCAATTACAATGGTTTTGCCGTTGAAGCGGGCGTTCGGGTGGTGCCGGTGACCTGCCGTGCCGAGGATGGCTTTAGGCTGCCCTCGATCGAAAAAATCCGCGAGAAAATTACCGAGCGTACCCGGGCCATTTTGATCTGCAATCCCAACAACCCCACCGGCTACGTGTACAGCTGGGAAGAACTGGAACAGCTCCGGCAGTTGGTCGCCGATCACGATCTATTTTTGATTGCCGACGAGGTGTACCGGGAATTTGTGTACGACGATGCTACCTTTCACTCCGCCCTTCACTTAAAAGGGATTGAGGAGCGCGTGGTGGTGGTGGATAGCGTGTCCAAGCGCTACAGCGCCTGCGGTGCGCGGGTGGGGTGCCTGGTTTCCCGGAACCGGGAGTTGCTGGAAGCCGCCCTCAAGCTGGGTCAGGCCCGGCTCTCGCCACCCACCCTGGAGCAATTGGCAGCCATGGCCGCCATCGACACGCCGGAGAGCTACATCCAGCAGGCTCGGGAGGAATACCGCCGGCGCCGCGATGTGGTTTTCCAGGCCCTCCAGCAGGTGCCCGGGGTGGTGGGCCTGAAACCAAAAGGCGCTTTCTACACCATTGTGGGCCTGCCCGTGGACGACGCGGAAAAATTCTGCATCTGGATGCTGGAATCATTTCATGACCAGAACGAAACCGTCATGTTGGCCCCGGCCAGCGGCTTCTACGCTACCCCTGGACTGGGCAAGCGAGAGGTGCGCATCGCCTTCGTGCTCAATGTACAGGCCATGCAACGCGCCATGGCCCTTTTACAGAAAGCCCTCCGGGAATATCCGGGACGACTGTGAGGAAACCCTTTGCCCCTGCCGCCGGGAGCCTTCCTCCCGGTAGCGGGGGATTTTTCCACTAAACCTTTCTCTCAGAGCTGCCGAATACCAGTAACATTGCTTCAGGGAAGAAACCTTAAACCAAGGAAGGAGATGGCGCTCATGCACAAGTCCGATCCTGCCGAACAGATCGCCCAGAACAACGCCGAAATGATGCGCGTCTATCAACAGGCCCAGCAAGCGAATCAAGACATGGCGAACAAGCTGGTGAAGATGTCTGTTGAAGAGCAGGTCAGTCGAGGCAAAAACGATTTGCTTGGTGCCATTGTGGATTTTTTTGCCTGAGAAACCGGCAAGCCGGTGAGGGGCTCAAAGCCCTCACCGGCTTGTTTGCAATGCCTGCAAACACTGGAAACAAGACCGTTTGTGTCAACTGCCCACCGGCTGCAGGCCGGGAGAACTACTCGTTCAACTGCGCTTCGATGGCAAAGCGGGGGCGAATGTCCACCGGCACGTCGCTCAGCTGGTCCAAAGCCCGTTCCAGTTGTGGGCTGATGTAGCGGTATTTTTCAATAAAGGCTTTGGCCCCCTGGTAATCGCCCAGGGCCTGAATCATTAACAGGTCGTGGGCCAGAGCCCGCACGGCATCCCGAATCTTGCTGTCGTTGACCCGAAATTTGCCGGTCGCCTCGTTGTACTCAAAGCCACCCTTCTCCAGCAGGTAATTCAGCGCAATCACGTTGGCGCCCCCGTGCGCTTCGTTGATCCCAAAGCGCACGCTGCGAAAAATGCCGCCCAGGTAACTGGCGTACATCTGGTCCGCCAGGGAATGGGGAAAAACGCCCCGTTGGACCAGATAGTCCAGATTGTACAGGCCCAGGATATCGGCCTTGGCCTCCTCGATGGTGGAATAGGTTTCCTTCAACTCAGCATTGACGGTGGTTTCGCGGCCGTTTTTCACAATTTTGCCCGGGCCCAGTCCGTGGGACATCTCGTGCATCAATACATGATTGAAATAAGCGTCGAAGGAAACCCGTTTTAAGTCCTTCTCTTCCAGCACGCGGTTGACGATGGGAATCCAGCATTTCTGATATTTGGCTTCGGCCACGTTTTTGAGCAAAACCTTCTTGCTGCCCTTGGCCTCGCGCACCCGCTCGTCGTTGGGCAGATTAAAGGCGGTGGTTTGAACGGCGGCCTTGCTGTCCCCGCCTACGTACACTTCCTGAACCACCACAATCGGCGAAGCCGTTCCCCGATTTAAATTTTTGTGCTCATCCGGAATGGGCAGATGTTTTTCCATGTCCACCAGATAGCGACTCACCGTTTCCAGCTTCTTGCTCTCCGCGGGATCGACCAGCGTCACGAAGGCCTCGAAGGAGGCTTTGTACCCGAACAGCCCGTCCTCGTACACCTCGTAGGGGCCAATCACCACCTCGATGGTGTGGTCCTTCAAATCCATCCAGTCCATGTCGCTCTGGAAGTAATCGTTGCTCAGAAAGGCCTCGGCCCGGCTGTTTAAGAATTTCTTCAGCGAGGGATTCTCGGCCAGTTGCGCCGCTTCCTTGAGCAGGCGGGCGGCGGGTTCCAGAAACTCCCGATAGGCCTCGGAATAAGGGATGGCCACCAATCGTCCGTTTTTGCGCCGGATCAGCGTCACCGTACTGGTAAAGGCCTCGCGTTCCTCGTCGGAGAGGGTAGCCAGGAATGTTTCAAATTCTTCCCGGGTCATGTCCGCCGGATAAAAGTTGGCACCGAGCGGTTTTTTCTCCTCTAGATTGATGAACGGCTCGTCGTGGTTTAAGCGGTCGAAAGGGCCAAAATTCACCGTGAAATATTCCAGCAGTGTGGGATAGTCGGGATTTTTTCCCGTTTTCAGCGCCTGCCGGATGGCCACATTTTTGTGGTACACCTGGCGCAGAAATATCTCGTCCATCAGTTTTGCCGCCTGAACCAGTTTTTTCAATACCAGCCGGTTTGCCGGGCTGAGCAGACTCTCGTCGTAAGCAATCTCCACAGGCGCCAGTTTCCCCAGTTGAGAGCGAACATAGCCGATGTCTGCATAATCCTTAATCACGGTTCCCTCCTTTCGTGCGCATCCCAGACAAAGTACAGCCAGCATGAAGAAAAACACCCAGCGGAATTGGTTTCCAGTTGTCATTCCATGGCTCCTTTTTCGTAATCGGCCCGTTAAGTTTAAATGGCCCTGCGCCCCCACACAAGGGCGCTTTGCTTTTTGCCGGCACCTGAGGCGCCGAGCGCAGGAGGATGTGGTAGGGGAACGAGCTGTTTACCTGGTGGCCGGGACACACGAGCGGAGAGCCGTCTGCAGGGAAGTTGCCGGCAGCACGCCCCGCAACTCGGTAGTTGAGACCCTGGAGTGGTTTGCACCAGCCCGCAAACGGGTCGGATCGAGCACAGGCTCCGTCTGGAATCCGCCTGCCGGGCGGACTCCGTGGATCAGCGCCCTGGGCCAACGCACAGGGGGGCCTATTTCAACAAAACGGCCCGCCGCACCTGGCGGCCTTTTGGAGTTTGTAGCACCACAAAGTAGGCTCCGGCCGGCAAATCCGTTCCCTGGAAGGCAAAACGATGCGTTCCGGCCGGAAGCCGTCCCTCAAAAAGTACCGCTACCCGCTGCCCCAGCACATTGTACACCGCCAGTTCAACCGGCAGGGCACGGGACAGGGCCACGCTGATCTGCGTGCCGGGATTGAACGGATTGGGGTAAGGCGGGTCCAGGCGAAAGTGGCGCACCACCGGCTGCGATTCCGGCGGCTCAAGTCCGGTAAACACAACGCTGTCCTCGTTAAAGAACGCCACGCCCATCGGACGGGGATAGCCGGTGGAGTCGTCCAGCGTTAACAGGCCAACAATTTTATTGTTCTGTTGATCCACGGTCAGAAATCCATATTCCCAGATCGGACGCGGCACGTAGGGGGAAAGATCCACCTGTTCCCACAGCGTATCCACGGTAAAATGAATGAGGGCCGAACGAGTCGCTACCCAGGGCTGTCCGAAGGCGTCAATAGCAATGCCTTTGTATGCAGGGCGATAGGTAAACCCCTGGGTGAGGCTCTGGATCTGCGTCCAGGCCGTGTTGTTATAGCGTACGATGGCGCTCACTGCGGCGGCGCTGTCCCCTCCCAACCAGCGGTTGCCGGCCGGATCGATGGCCATGGCCACCACACGGGTGTCGAAGCCGGGAGCAAGCAGGCCCTGCCCGTGGTTCTGCCAGGAAACCCCGTCAAAGCTCTGCAGGCCCCAGTAATCCATCCCGATCCACTTCACCCCAAGTGAATCCACAACGATAAAATTGATGGCATCATGGCCCAGCGGGGAATTCCCCTCGTGCCACCATTGCCAGCTGGAGCCATCAAAACGCAGCAGCCCCCGGCTGAATGTGCCTACCCACAGGACGCTGTCCCCCTCCAGCGTGAGGGTGTAAATCGCATCCTCCGGAAGGGGAGAGTTGGAGGTATTGTACACCGTCCAGTTCTGGCCGTCGAAGTGGGCGATGCCGGCATTCAAGGTGGCTACCCAGACTCCACCCTGACCATCGGAAATCACGTGGCTCACATCGTTTCCAGGCAGGCCGGAGTTGGTGGTCTGGAACACCTGCCAGTTCTGCCCGTCAAACCGCACTAGGCCGCCTTCCACCAGAATTCCGGTGAAGGGATCAAAATCGTTTCCACAGGCAAACCAGAACACACCCTGATCGTCCTGAATGGCGTACTGGACTCGGTTGCTGGGCAGCGGAGAGCGGGTTGTGTCGTAAAACACGACCGCATTGCCGGCCTGGAGAGGGGACACCGAAACCGCGACGGTCAGGAGCAGGCCAGTCGCAGCAACGGAGAACATGCGGAAAGTCAGGGCCATGGCAAACCTCCCCTGGGATACAATCTCACCACCACATTACGGACAGTGAACTACCGGCGGGTCCGGACATCCGGGCAGGGCGGTGTAGGCCGGATCATTTCCGGAAAAGCATCCTTCAACACGGGTCTCATGGTCGGCAATGCGTAGGGCCCCACCGGGTTCTCCTGAGTCAATGATTAACGTGCTGTAAATTTTAAATCGTTTTCCCCACAGGGTGGAAGCATCTGCAAAGTGATCAACCAGCCGGACACCCGAAAACGTCACCGGATCTGATGTCGGTTCCGCAAGCATTTTGGTTTCCGATTTTTGCCTCCACTGGCCGTCCCGAGCATTCCAGGTATCCAGAATATACGTAATCCCGCGGAGATGAACCACCTGCAGGGTAAGGTCACCGTTCTGGCCCCAGGTGGCGCGGACATCGATGTCGTTCTTGGCACCGCAATTCCAGGTCCAGTCATTCTGGCTGGTGTAAGGCGACATGACGACCCCTCCAGTCTGGTAGCACAAATTCGTTGCTTGCAATAATCATTTTTAATGTAAAAAAAAAAAAGCCGGAGGTCAAGATTTCTGGCCGGCGCTGGATCTGAGGACCGGGAGAGAACACGCTGCGCCAGATGCCTTTGAGCGGGAGCAGTGCCTTTTTGGGAAAATCTGCATCTAAGAAACAGAACAAAACAAGGAGGCACCCTCACATGCCCCTATTTTGGTACAGCGACACCGAGCAAGCCCGGGAGGCAGCCCTTTCCAGTCGGCGCCCCATTCTGCTTCAATTCGAGCGGGAACACTGCGCCGGCTGCCGTAAACTGGAGGAAACCACCTATCTGAACCAGTCGGTTCAGGAGGAGTTAAGCAACTGGTTTATTCCCCTGCGGCTCAACATTCTCCAGCAACGCGCCCTTCGCTCTCAGCTTGCCGCCGTGTGGACGCCTTCGTTTTACGTGCTGGACTATCATCTCAAATCTTATTTCTCCCTGTCCGGATATTTGCCGGTTGAGGATTTTCGCCTTTTCCTGCGCCTGGCGCTGGCCCACTACCTGATTCCCCGCGGGCGTTACGCTCAGGCCATCGAAACCCTGAACGAGGGGATCTCCCTTTTTCCGGAGAATCCGCGGACCCCGACGTTGCTTTACTGGCGCGGGATCGCTGAATACTTGAGTGGCTGGAATAAAGCCCGGTTTTACCAGACCCTGACCGAGCTCCGGGAAAAATATCCGAACAGCGCCGAGGCGCGCATGTGGCCGTGGGAGGAAGAATAACCAGACGGCGGGGCGAATCGACCCCGGCCCCGCCAATGGCGTCCCTAAAACAGCGCCCGACGACTACATTGGAATGGTGCCTGTTTCCCGCAGGTGTTTAATCAGGTGATGGCCGATGAGCATGCGCAAAATTTCGGTGGTTCCCTCACCGATGGTGCCGATTTTCACGTCCCGATAGTATTTTTCCACCGGATATTCCTTAATGAAACCGTAGCCCCCGAAAATTTGCACGGCCTGTTCGGTAATCCGCACGGCCATCTCGCTGCACAGCATCTTGGCCATGGCCGCTTTCAGGGTCACATCCCTGCCCTGGTCTTTTAGCCAGGCCGCCTGCAGCACCATCAATCGGCCGGCTTCAATCTGCACGGCCATGTCCACCAGTTTATTGCGAACCAGCTGAAACTCGTTGATTTTTTTGCCGAAGGCTTCCCGTTCTTCGCTGTAGCGGATGGCATGTTCGTAGGCGCCGCGGGCCATCCCCAGGCAGAGGGCCGCAATGCTGATTCGGCCTCCAGCCAGAATTTCCATGGCATTAAAATAGCCCTGGCCTTCTTTGCCCAGTAAATTTTCCGCCGGAAGGGCACAATCTTCAAAAAACAATTCGGCGGTGTCCGAAGCCCGGCACCCCAGCTTGTTCATCGGCTGGCCGACGGTGAAACCAGGCGTGCCTTTCTCCACCACAAAGGCACTGATGCCGGCCTTGCCGGCCTCTGGATTGGTTCGGGCCATCACCACCGTGTAATCGGCATAATTCGGATTGGTGATGAAGGTTTTCTGCCCGTTCAGGATCCAGCGATCGCCCTCTCGGCGGGCGGTGGTGCGCAGGGAGGCGGCGTCGGAACCACAGCAGGGTTCGGTCAGCGCCCAGGCAGCCAGCGTTTCTCCCCTGGCCAACCGAGGAATGTATTTGCGCCGTTGATCCTCGTTTCCAAACGTGTAAATGTGATTGGTGCCCAGCGAATTGTGAGCGGCCACGGTGAGGCCGATGGAAGGGTCCACCGCCGAGAGCTCTTCGATGATCAGCGCGTATTCCACCATGCCCATGCCGGCACCGCCGTATTCTTCGGGAATGAACACCCCCAGCAAACCGAGCTCGCCCATTTTGGGCACCAGATGCGCCGGAAATTCCTTTTTCTCATCGAATTCCATGACGTTAGGGGCGATTTCCTCCCGGGCAAATTCGCGAACCATATCCCGGATGGCCAGTTGTTCTTCACTGAGCTGAAAATCCATTTTCTTCTCCTCTTGATCTTATTTTTTAAGAGTATTGGTCAAATTTTCTTCCGGGGCACAGGCAGGTTCCGGAAAACATTCCCTGCTCAGAGTTTCCAGTTTGAAAAATCCCTGCCCAGTGAATATATTAACCGCTTGTAATTCAGCAGCAAGGAAAAATTGCAGCTACATTGAGGAGCAATATGGCAAAGATCGCCAGAAAAAGCAAGAGAAGAGCCGCTCCGCCGCCGCCTTCAAGTAAATCCAGCCCCCCATTGCTCCAGCGCATCGATTCGCCGAGGGGAATCGCTATTTTTTTTGTCTGCCTGTTCATTTTGCTGGTCATTCTCTACAAGCCACTGGTTCTTAACGGCTACGAGGTGGGTGGAGGCGACGCCATTTCCAATCTGGGAAAAACGCACCAAATTAAGCTCTACCACCAGAAAACCGGTCACCGTGCACTGTGGAACCCCTACATGTTCGGAGGCATGCCCATTTACGGGCGCTACGGCCCCATCGTCTGGAATGTGGACACGCTGGTGCGCAGCCTGGATGTAGTGGGCGACTGGCGGGTTTGGTACCTGCTGACGGCGGCCCTGGGCCTGTTTTTTCTGATTAAATATCTGGGCCTGGGAACGCTGCCGGGCATGTTTTCCGCATTGGCCTACGTGCTTTTGCCCCATTACCATGCTTTAATTGCAGTGGGCCACAACGACAAAATTAAGGCTCTGGGCTGGCTGCCCTGGGTCATCCTGGGATTTCTCTACTTCGTGCAGCGGCGAACTTTGCTCTCCATGCTGCTCTTCGCCCTGGCTTTTGCCCTGCAAATGAGAACCCAACATTACCAAATCGTTTTCTACACCATGATGTTGATGGCTTTCCTGGGCTTCTGGCCCTACATCAAGCTGGTGCTGGAAAAACAGTGGTCCCATTTTCTTAAGTTCAACGGGCTCCTGGCCGGTGCGGTGGTGCTCGTTCTGCTGGCCGTAGCCCAACCCTTGCTGCCCATCAAGGAGTACCTGCCCTATTCCACCCGCGGGGGCAAGGCAATCTCCCTAAAGCCGGAGACCGAACAACGCAACAAAAAAGGGGTAGGCTTTGAATATGCCACCCAATGGTCTTACTCCGTTTCGGAATTCTGGAACCTGATTGTGCCCAAATTTCACGGCGGCACCAGCAGCGAGGTGTACACCGGTAACGCGGTGCCGCAGTTCCGAGGGCGGCAAATCCCTGCCTACTGGGGCTCCATGCCGTTTACCCAGTCCTACGAATATTTGGGCATCGTGGTAGCCTTCCTAGCTGTTGTTGGTGTGCTGTTGCACCGCAGGCAGTGGCTGGTTCGCAGCCTGGGTCTGTTCGTCCTTCTGGCCTGCCTGCTGGCACTGGGCAAGCATTTTGCTCCGCTTTACAAGCTGTTTTTTTACTACCTGCCCTATTTCGACAAATTCCGCGTTCCGATGATGATTTTAACCACGGTGATGTTTGTGGCCACGGTGCTGGCCGCCTACGGTCTGGAGGCCTTATTCAAGCGGGCCGGCGATCCAGCCACCCAGCGCACCCTGTACTGGGTAGGTGGGTTCTTCCTGGTGCTGCTGCTCATTCCGCTGCTGCTGGGGGGGAATTTGGCCCTGAGCCAGCCCGGAGAAGTGCAGCGCTTCGCCCAGCAGTACGGCCAGCAGCAGGCCCAGCAAATTGTGGAGCTCCTGCGGCGTGCCCGGTTGGATATTCTTCGTGCATCGGTTCTGCGAACGCTGCTGTTCTTCTTGCTGGCGGCTGGAACCATTTTCGCTCTGCTACGCCACAAGCTGAAGGCCGTCCACGCCGGGCTCATCCTGATCGTCCTGACCGGGGTGGATCTCATGTGGCTCACCGGCGAGTACCTGAAAGGCAAGTTTGTCGATCCTAGGCGCATCGAAGCGCAAGCTTACGCCAAAACTCGGGTGGACCCCATCATCGAAAAGGATCCGGAACTGTTTCGGGTCAGTCCGCCAATCCGCCAGATCAGTAACGACACCCGCTGGAGTTACTACTATCAGTCCATCGGGGGATACTCGGCCATCAAGCTACAGGTGGTTCAGGACGTCTTCGACAATTGCCTGCTGGCCACGCCCGATCCCTCGCTGCCCTTTAATCTGAACATCTTTCGGATGGCCAACGTGAAGTACCTGGCCGAGAATCAGGAGTGGCACCACCCGGCGCTGATGACGGTGGGTGTGGACAAGTCCCGCCAGTTGTTCCTGCACGCTAATTTAAAGGTGTTGCCCCGGGCCTACTTCGTCCGCCAATATCAGGTTATGGAGAGCCCTGCCGAGGTGCTGCGGCAAATGAATTCGCCGGAGTGGGATCCGGCTCAGACGGCACTGTTGGTACAAGAGCCCCAAACCACGCTGGAAGCCCCCGATTCGGCCCAGGCCGAGGTGGTCCACTTTGAACCGGACCAAATTGTGCTGAAAACCTTTACCGACAAACCGGCCCTGCTGGTACTTTCCGAGGTGTACTATCCGGTGGGATGGAAAGCCCACCTGGAGGACGGCACCCCAGTGCCCATTTACCAGACCAATCACCTGCTGCGATCCATGCCGGTGCCCGCCGGGGACCATCAGATTACCCTCACCTTCCACCCTCCGGCTTATTTTACCGGGATTCGGCTCTCGCTCGTCGGCCACGCCCTGCTCTACCTGGGCATTCTCATTTCGATGATTCGCGAAAAACCGGGCTGGTGGAACCAACTTATGGCGCGGATGAAAAGGGTGCGGGCGGCTGCAAAAACCTGACCGGCCCTGATAGGCATTGCACAGAGGCAAAAAACAGGGATGAACAAAAATGAACATGCGCGA
>RFHE01000335.1 GCA_003696445.1 Calditrichota bacterium
TGCAAACGACTTTTTCACTTGCACGGGACTTAAGTCAACTCACCCCCCAACCCCCTCTCTTGCAAGAGAGGGGGCGAAGGGGGTGAGTTCCCTACAAATAAAGGAATACAGAGTTGTTGATTTTGCCTAAATTGCCGTGTTTAGTCGAAAAACTGCGAGTAAAAGTACTCCACGAATACAAACGAGTATATGCGAATATTCGCAAGTATATTCAATTTGCCTTACTTTTTGGACAACCCCGAGAAAAGCCAGGGCTACTGGAAATACCCACCCCGGTAGCTGCTTTTCTTCAAAAAATCTGTGTGCATTCGCGTTCATCCACGGCTGATTTTTTCAACATGTTCTGCCAGGCACAAACACCCACCGCCCCTGTCTTCCAGAGCGCAGCGCCAACCTGTGGGAGGCGCGACGGCCGAGCAGTGACCTGTCTCGGAAGACTGCCTTGCCGTTTTAATTTTTTGTCTTTTGTCTTTTTTCTTTTGTCTTGTACCAGATCCTTCGGCTCCGCTGCGCTGGTGCCGAGCTGCGCTCTGTAAGACCCAGAACACCGGCCTGGCTCACAAACTACGCGAAAGAAGCGAAAAAAACCGGGCCGCTGGTTGAGCGGAGACAGAGCCTCTGCTGTCCAGGAGCCGCGCCGACAGGGCACTACTCTCGGCCATCACAACCCTGGCCGGCGAACGGAGAGCGCCTTCAATCGCCTTCCGCCCTTGTGCCCGGCTGCTTCTGTCACCAAATTTGGTGCCATGAAGCCACAGGCGAACCATCGACAGGGCGGACAGGACGCAGCGTGCCATGGGCGTTGACTTCTGGTTTACCCTGATCCTGCTGCTGGTGATGACCTACCTGCTGGCCCGGGAGGTCATGGAGCCGGAGGTGGTGTTGTTTGGCACGGTGCTGCTGTTACTGGGCACACGCATCATCTCGGTGAAGGAAGCCTTTGCCGGCTTTTCCAACGAGGGGCTGATCACCCTGGCGCTGCTGTTCATCGTGGCCGGAGCGCTGCAGGTGACCGGCGCGGTGAATCTGGTCAATCGCTGGGTTTTCGGCGATCCCCGCCGGCCCCTCTCCCTGCAATTGCTCCGCCTCCTGTTTCCGGTGGCCGGGGTGTCCGCCTTCATGAGCAACACCCCGGTGGTGGCCATGCTGATTCCGGCGGTGCGTTCCTGGACGGAAAAACACAATCTCTCGCCGTCCAAATTCCTCATTCCGGTGTCCTACGCGGCCGTGCTGGGCGGCCTTTGCACGCTGATCGGTACCAGCACTACCCTGGTGGTTCACGGCCTGATGCTGGAATACGGCCTGGAGGGGATGAGTCTGTTCGAGATTTCGCGCATCGGGATTCCGGCGGCGCTGCTGGGCATCCTGTTTCTGGCCCTGGTGGGCCATCGGCTGCTGCCCGATCGCAAGGAACCGATGGTGGCGCTGGGGGCCAGGACTCGCGAGTTTGTCATCGAACTGAAGGTTACGCCGGAATACCAGCACATCGGCAAGACGGTGGAGCAGGCCGGGCTGCGGCACCTGACCGGGCTGTTCTTGTTCCAGATCGAACGCAACGGGCAGGTGATTGCTCCAGCCGGGCCCGATGAGGTGATCCGGGTGGGGGACCGTCTGTTTTTTACCGGCGTGCCCAGGACCATCCTGGAATTGCAGCGTACGCCGGGGCTGCAGCTAATCAAAGACTCCCAGTTCGACCTGAAGCAGTACGATTCTTCCAAAATTCGGCCCTACGAGGCGGTTATTTCGCCAAGCTCGCCTCTGGTGGGCAAGAATGTTCGGGAGAGCAACTTTCGCAGCACCTACAACGCGGTCATCATCGCCATTCATCGCAACGGGCAGCGGATTCAGAAAAAAATCGGGGACATCGTGCTCCATCCCGGAGATACGCTGCTGCTGCTGGCCGATCGGGATTTCCGGCGCCGCTGGTACCATTCCAACGACTTCTACCTGATCACCGATTCGGTGCAGATTCCCTCCCGGCCGCGGCGGCAGGCCTACCTGGCGGTGGGCATCATGGCCGCCATGTTGCTGCTCAACGGGCTGGGACTCATGCCGCTGGTCAGTGCGGCCGGACTGGCGGCGTTGGTGCTGGTGGGGAGCCGGACCATTACTCCCACCGAGGCCCGGCGCCTGCTGGACTGGCGGGTGCTGATCGTGATTGCCTCCTCATTCGGCATCGCGGCGGCGGTGCAGAATGTGGGCCTGGCCGGAATGCTGGCCGGAGCCATGGTCAGGCTGGGTGGCGCGGCCGGGGCTACCGGCGTGCTGGCCGCTGTGTACGTGCTGACCAGCCTGTACAGCAGCCTGATCACCAACAAGGCCGGGGCGGTAATCATGGCGCCCATTGCCTATCTGGCAGCGGGGGCGGTTCAGGCCGATCCGCGCGCCTTTCTGATGGCGGTGGCGGTGGCCGCCGGTGCCGGATTCGCCACCCCGCTCAGCCAGCAAACCAACCTGATGGTTTACGGCCCGGGTGGCTACCGGTTCAGGGACTTTCTGAAGACCGGCCTGCTGCTTCAGACACTGGTGGGCCTCCTGGCCATCGGGTTGATTCGGCTGTGGTATTTGCGCTGAAAAAAAAGTGCCCGAAAGAGGGCAATAAAAAAATAGCTGTAACTGGTTCAAAAATAATCAATTACCGGAAAAAATGAAAAATTTGTTGCAGTACCGAAATCGGGCACCTATATTTGCCGTCGCCTTGACGATTAACGCAGAGGACGCGGTTTTGAAAGCGCATCGGACATTCCTGCAATTCCTTGTTTTTTCTTCACTTACCAATTTCCTGTCGATGCCTTCGGTACGCCCCGCGCGTTCCGTTTTCCATACACCTGAACGTTATTGTACGGATAGACAGACATACAGATGCGGTGCCGTTGGGGTAACGGCGCCATCAATCAGTCGGGGGACGTTGCCCAGTCGGGTGACATGAAGAATTTCAGCAAAACAATGGGGGGATCACGCCAACCGTTTCAGACGGTTTCTCCATTGGACTCAACGGTCGTGTTTTGAGCAACCGCACTTTGCGTCTGGGGTTCGGGACGGGGGATTTGTATCCCGCTGTGTAGTGCTTCTGGAGTGAGGGAAGGAGAGAGCGAGAGGGGGGACACCGTTTTTTCTGTACCCGGTAGATTGCAGGCTTTTTCGTGCCTGTAATTGACCGGGCGGAGCTGTGCCCGGAGGAGGGAGGTTTTTCTTGATCCCGTCAGGTCTGCAGCCCTCGTGATTTGTTCAACAAAGCTGCTGAATTACACTCAATGCCCGTTTCCAATTGGAGGCGTCCAAAAAGTAGGTGAAAATGTTTTTTATGCACACAGCCGTTTCAGGGCACCGGTCTTAAATCAACTTACCCAGACTAGGGGTTGGCCAAAAAAGTTTTATTGGTGTATTTTTATGCAAGCAACTATTTCACTGGCGCGAGACTTAAATCAACTCACTTGCCCCAACCCCCTCTCTTTCAAGAGAGGGGGAGAAGGGGGTGAGTTCCCTAAAAATAAAAGGATACAAGGGTGTTGGTTTTGCCTAAATTGCCGTCTTTAGTTGAAAAAATGCGAGCGAAAGCACTCCACTAATACAAATGAATATATGCA
>RFHE01000336.1 GCA_003696445.1 Calditrichota bacterium
AAATTGTAAATGGGCACGCATCCAATGCCCCGCAACCAGGATTCAATGTACTGCAGGGCCACGTCGATGTTAATCTGGATGCCCAGCTCGGTAATTTCCCCTTTGGGTACCGTCAGCAAATCCTGGCGGGTTATCTGAACATCCTCCCGCAGATTGTGAATCTGATTGGGCGTGGGCATGTGCCGGTCGAAGATTTCCCGGGCGATGGGCACCAACCCCGGATGGGCTACCCAGGTGCCGTCGTGGCCATCCCCGGCCTCGCGCTCTTTGTCGGCCCGAACCTTTTCCAAGGCTTCTTCATTAGCCCTGGGATCGTTTTTAATGGGAATTTGAGCCGCCATGCCGCCCATGGCATGGGCTCCCCGCCGGTGACAGGTTTTGATCAGGAGAAGGGAGTAGGAACGCATGAAATGGGTGGTCATGGTTACCTGAGCCCGGTCCGGCAACACCCACTCGGGGTGATTGCGAAATTTCTTGATGACGCTGAAGATGTAGTCCCAGCGACCGCAGTTTAACCCCGCTGAATGTTCGCGAAGCTCATACAGGATTTCGTCCATCTCAAAGGTGGCCAGGATGTTTTCGATGAGCACGGTAGCGCGGATGGTGCCGCGGGGGATGCCCAGCTTGTCTTGGGCAAAATTGAACACCTCGTTCCACAGGCGCGCCTCGCGATGGTTTTCCAGTTTAGGCAGGTAGAAATACGGGCCGGTGCCCATTTCCAGCTGTCGGCGCGCATTGTGAAAGAAAAACAGCCCGAAATCGAACAGCGAGGCCGAAACCGGCTGTTCGTCCACCAGCATGTGGCGCTCTTCCAGATGCCAGCCCCTGGGCCGCACCATCAGCGTGGCGATTTTTTCGTTCAGCTGGTAAAACTTGCCCATCGGACTGGTGTAGGTAATGGTGCGGTTCACCGCATCACGCAAATTGATTTGCCCTTGTACATTGTTGTGCCAGGTGGGGGAATTCGAGTCCTCGAAATCGGCCATGTACACACTGGCCCCGGAATTGAGGGCATTGATGATCATTTTCCGATCAACCGGTCCGGTAATTTCCACCCGGCGGTCCTGCAAATCGGGAGGAATGGGGGCCACCTGCCAGTCGGATTCCCGAATAGAACGCGTTGCGGGCAAAAAGTCGGGGAACTCCCCGGCATCCAGCGCCTTCTGGCGCTCCACACGGTCGGTCAGCAGGCGCTGGCGCACCGGATTGAACTCCCGGTGCATTTCGGAAACAAAGGTCAGGGCCTCCGGCGTCAAAATCTCTTCATAACCGGACCGCATTTCACCCACAATGCGGACCCCTTCCGGTAGGCGCAGGTTTGTGGAAGGCTTCATACCGTCTCCTCCTGGTTAAAACAGTGCCTCATTTCGGCAAAGGGAAAATCCGGTTTAACTGACTCGCCCTTTGCAAGGTCGATTATCGTATTTTTGGACTGAATTCCTTTTCAGCATTCACAATTTCGTGTTCTGGATAAATGCAAAATTGAGGAGTGGCCTTCCACTTCTCGGGCGAAAAAGCAGGCGCTGGCACGCATTAGATCCTGCTCATTTCCCACTATCGTTTCTCTGGAGAAGATAAATTGAATCCCCCGCCAAATCCATGAAATTAAAAATTTCCTATCCCTTTTGCCGGTCACCTGTTCAATAAAAAATAGAGTGAGTCCGCAGGACGTGCGCTACCGCATGAAACAAAAAATGAAAATTTCCAGAATAATTCGGGTCGGAGAGACAGCCAAACTCAGAGGGGAGGCGGTTTGCGGCCCAAAGGCTGAATGAGGTTAAGGGAGATAAGCAATTTTCAAAAAGGTTTCCAGTAGGCGACCAGAAAAAGCAGCCCCACGACCGCAAATTGCAGCCATTTGAAACGCTGGAACATCCGTGCCGCTCTCAAAAACTGGGGCGAATCGACATCCAGCGGATTGCTCAATTGCTGGAAACTGCGGATGGATTTACTACCCAGAGCACCCATAACTGCCATCAGAGCAAGGAAAAGAAGTAGTTTAAAGTAAACCCAGATCTGCCCGCTTTTAAAGTAAGGGGTGGCAAGGTAACCACCAATCAAGAAAGCCACCAGTGCAACGTAGGAGGCCAGGCGGAGAAGCCGTTGCAGCTTTTCCAGCAGGGCAGCACGTGCTTCGGCGGAAAGTTGTTTTGAGGAGGGGTTGACCTTCAAAACGTATAGGGTGTATGCAGCCAGAAGGTAGCCTAAACCTATGTGAACTTTTACCAGCAACTCTCTCATTGCCCCACCCTTTTTTTGCCTGCAAACTTAAGAGAGAGCTCTTAAACCTCCAACTGTTTTTCCAGATCTGTGGGGCCATGATTCATCCTTACTGAAGGCTAAAAAATAAGAGGGCTCTTCCAAATCAGTCGCAGAACCTCCCGCTGATCGGAAGAGCCCTCATCTCTTTCATCAGAACCTCCCTCCCGATTCTACTTATTAAGAGACTTGCTACCCGAAATTTCTCTCAATTTTTTTTAAATAAGATGTCCTCAACCAGTGTATCCATTTTAGGGGAGTCTAGTTATTTTGTAAGCTTCCATTTTTAGTGACCGATCTTTAAATTTAAAAGGGAGGAGATCGATGAATTATCTTGTAGCAGGGGGAGGCAAGGGCAACAAAACCAGTGCTTCCAGGGGCTTGAAATTCCGAAGATGACCAACGTGTCTCTGTCTGATCTCATCGACGCACTTAGCCAGCCATCGTCTGCGCAATGGCAGAAAGCCTGGCAAGAATTTCTCTCCCGGTACCACCGTTTTATCTACCACTGCATCAATCAGCGCTGCCAGCGCTGGCAGGCCGACCGCCTGGGCTATCAACTCAACGACATCGTAGAGGATATTTACGGGCAGGTTATGGTAATTCTCTGCCAGGACAACGCACGCGTCATAAGGAATTTTGCTCACAAGTCCGATGAAAATCGGTTTTTGGCCTGGTTGGCAGCAGTCTGTAACCACGCAGCAACACGCTACTTAAAACAACAATTTTTTCAACGGGCATTGGATTCGGACCCCAGGTCTCACACTCAGGTTCGTGCGATGATGGCGGAGGACAACCATGACGAATGGTTGATGTTTCAGTGGATTAACCATTGTCTTCGAGAAAAACAAAAGACGCGCCGTAACAATTTCGAGCGCGATCTTTTCATTTTTTTTCTTTACACGTTTGCCGATTTTTCCCGAGAACAAATTGCTTCCCTTCCCTGTCTGGAAGGCATTGGTCATCGAGTGGTAGATGTAGCGGTGAACCGGATACGCTCGGTTTTACGCCAACATCGTTTCTCAACGGATATTTAGGCCCGTTCGCAGGAAAAAACATAGAACGCTGTAAAATAAAAAAACTTTGAGACAAATACGGGGATACAGGTCTTTTATTGGATAAAAGGCAAGTCAAAACATGACGGTCGAGGCAATGGTAGAAGAGATTTCGATGCGCGAACTGGGCTATTACTTAGCACTGCTCGAACATCAACGGGACCATGGCAAGCAACGCTTGCCCGCAGACCTCACCCCTGACGACCTGACCATTTTGGAACAGCTCAGGGAAAGGCTGGCTGAATTGGAACAATGGAACATCCTGAACAGAATTGTTGATGAATTGCCGGCTTATGAGTGCCGGACTGAAAACCCCATTCTGGAAAACCACCAAGATTTTTTTCTTTACTTTTTTGTGCTTCACAAAGCAAGAACCCAAAGTGCCAACAAAAACTGTATGCGCGTTTTCCGGCACTTAAATTATTGTTATCGTTGTTTTAAAGCGTTCAGTGCGGTTTCCAGAACGTTTTTTAATACGAAAGAAAATTTGAACAGTCGGGATAACCGAATCCCAGAGACAACCGGTTAAGGACTAAATGAGTATCCCGAAGGAAGTCGTCCAACTGCATCAGCGCATTCGAACCCTGTTGCTCACCGAGTCGCTTACTCCGGAAGTGTGGGAACCGCTGATTCGTGATTTTCCCAACCACAGTTTATTGTTTCTGCTAATACGGGAGGTCCTTCAGCGTTACCCGGATAGCCGAGAAGCGCTGGGGCAAGGAAAAGAAACATCTGTTTATTTCCAGGATAAGGAGATTTTATCCCTGCTAGCGGGGAATTACACGCGAATTGAAGCCATCAACTTTCTGCAGGGAATCTGCCATTCTCTCCCCTACTTTGTCCAACTGGTGCGTTTTTTAGAAGAGAGTTACCAAAACTTGCGTCAATTCGGGGCAAACGCAAACCACGGCCATGGCGAAGAGTCCGACCTTAGCCGAAGCTTGTATGAACACTATGCCGGCTTTCCTCCCATAAAGGCCGAAAGTGGGTCCAGGCCGCAGCAAACACCTGCCCCGGCGAAAAAGGTGCATCATTTTTTTCACCGCTGGTCCCCGGCTGTTTACCGCTATTTTGCTGCTGCCGCTGTTGTACTTCTTGCCTTAGTTTACCTGCTTCACCAGAGAACCTCACGTCATCCCGGGGATCAAGGGCTGGTTTTCGACACACAGGTACCCTTTGAATATTTGAGCCGTACCTATCGTGGCAGTAGCACAAAGCCAGGAAAGCTTTCTCCGGAAGTCAGAGGATTTGTAGATCAGGTACTGCTGGGAATCGGAAGTTACTCGCTTCGTCACTATCGGGAGGCAATCGATTTATTTCAGGGATTGGAGTCAATGGCCGTATCCCTGCAATCCAGCGCAGAACCTGCCCAACTGCAGCCATGGCTTTTCCGATACTATTTTTACTGGGGTCTATCTCACCTGGCCTATTCGCGAACCCGCAGGGAACGCCTCTCCTCTGAGCAACGGAGCCGCCATCTTCAGGCTGCTATCACCAAACTGGAAAAAGCCCGCCAATTGGTTCCGCCGCAACCAGTGCGTGAGCTCACAGCGCTCCCCTATTTCCTGGGCCTTACTTATTTTCTTGACCATCAGCAGCAGGTGGCCAAAAAATACTTGCAACAGGTCAATCCTCAAAGTCCTTTTGGGGCTCAGGCCGCACAATTACTTTCACGGCTGAGCGCTGCTCACTAACCTTCCATTTCAGGAATACTTCAATCCGCAACTGGCGAATCC
>RFHE01000337.1 GCA_003696445.1 Calditrichota bacterium
AGATGGCATAGGGTATCTCCTTTCTGTTTTGGTTAACCTCTAGGAGATACCCTAATTTTTTATCTCCCAAATTTCAACACAAAAATTTACAGCTTCGCCACCGCCAAAACTTTCCGACCACAGAGATGGGTGGAACAGTCTTGTCCTGCCCCATGGGGAGTGGCATCGCATGTCAGAAGAAAATCCGGAGGCCTTCGGAGCAGTTGCGGCACATGGGAATTTTTTCCCGATGCCGAATGACACGATTGCGGAAGGAAACGGTTTTCCCGGAGCGCCAGACCGCCGCCAGGCTGCTCTGATTCAGGTTCCCCAAAGGATAGGTGGCGTCCTTGTCGAAGCAACAGGGCAGCACCTGGCCGTCCTGGGTGATCACCGAGCCGATCCACAGTTTGCGGCAGTAGCCGGAAAAGCTTCCCTTAAGCCGATAGGTTCCGTTCACCTTTTCGTACCGGCGAAAGCGGGGATTGGTCGGTAGAATGGCTTCGGCGTCGGAAAAATGGTAAATCTGGGGGGACTTCAGGACCACCCGGTCGACGCCCAGCTGCCGGCCCAGGGCTTTGATGGCCGGGATTTCGTGTTCGTTGTGGCGCATGACCAGAAACTGAAGCACCACCTGGGGAAAAGCCTGTCCCAGCCGCCGTTTGACTTCCACCACATGGCGAATGCCGCGCAGAACGCGATGAAAATGCCCTTTCTGCCGGTAAATCTGGTAGGTCTCCTCGCTTGCCCCGTCCACAGAGACGATCAGCCGCCACAGGCGAGTCCGCACCAGTTGTTCGGCAAATTCCGCATTGGCCAGCCGGGTGCCGTTGGTACTGATCTCCACCAGCAGGTGCCGCTCCACCGCCGACCGAATGAACGGAATGATCTGCGGGTGGATGAAAGATTCTCCCTGAAAGTAAAGCAGGACGTGCAAAGCGGTAGGGGCAATCTGGTCCAGCACGTTTTGGTAAAGTGAGGCATCCATCAGCCCTTGCGGGCGGCGCAACTGCTTCAACCCGACCGGGCATTCGGTGCACCGCAAATTGCACAGATTGGTGGGTTCCACAAAATAGCTCAGCGGTCTTCCCCACACCAGATGCCGCCTGAGCAATCGGGAGAGGTAATAGGATCCGGTAATGGCCAGCGCATTGAAGACCCGCCGGGGGGTAAACACTGGCAGGTAGTACCGCAACCTGGCCCCCCACAAAAATCGGCGAGGGCGGCTGGTGGGTGGTTCTAACAGATCTGGCTCCGGCCCGAGCGGCCTGTTCTTTTTCAGCCGCGCGTGAAAAGCAACGGGATGGTCCATGTAGTCCCTCCTGCAGAAGGCCTCGTCGGCAGGCGCTGCATGCATGCGCCAGCGCTTCGTTGTTCAACAGCAGGAGAATAGCATTTTTTTTGCTGAAAAACAACGGGGGGAGGGAAAATCGCCCGCCCTGACAGCTCTGACAAAGGGTGAGAAAAGCATGTGAACATCATCGGGAGCACTTTCTGGAACAACGGAGTGAGGTGGCGGGGATGGCGGTCATCTCCCGTTGCTCAAGAAGAGCACGCCGGGTGGTTCCCATAAAAAAAGGGAATCCGTGCAGATTCCCTTTTGAAAAGCAGGCATTTCGCTGATCGCTTATGCTTCCGGATAAACGCTCACCTTCAAACGCTTTTTGTCTTTGCGCTCGAACTTCACCCGGCCATCGATCAGGGCAAACAGGGTATCGTCCCCGCCCCGTCCCACGTTGTTACCGGGATGGAATTTCGTTCCCCGCTGGCGGACAATAATGCTGCCTGCGGTGACAAACTCGCCTCCAAACGCTTTTACCCCCAGGCGCTTGGAATGGCTGTCCCGCCCGTTGCGGGTACTTCCCATGCCTTTCTTATGAGCCATAATCGACCTCCAGACGTACTAACCGTTTATTTAACAACGATATCTTGAATTCGAACCCGGGTAAAATGCTGCCGGTGCCCGCGAAGCACCCGATAGCCTTTACGCCGCTTTTTCTTGAAAACGAGGACCTTTTTGTCCCGCCCGTTTTCTACCACTTCGGCAACCACTCGAGCGCCCTCCAGGCTGGGCCGACCAATCTTAACCCCCTCCTCACCGTGGAGCAAAAGGACCCGGTCAAAGTCAACTTTTTCGCCTTCCGGGCGATTCAAATAGGGCACTTTTACTACCATGTTCTTTTCCACACGAAACTGCTTACCGGCAATCTCAACAATAGCGTACATCGTTGGCTATCCTCTCCGTTCTCTATGCCTTCATTTTCCTTATCCGAGCAGCAAAATTTAATGACAATCCATGCCCTTTCCAAAAAGAAAGTAAAAGGGGCTTGCGCACTGGAAGCTTTTCCAAGCGAAAAACGAGTTTCCGACGCGGCTGGCAGAACAGGTCCCGCCCCTGGCGAAAGAGAACCCGACTGTTTGCGAGCAGGTAATTAACCAAAATGGCCTGCAGGCAAGCTCTCTGAAGAGGCTAAATGCGCCTCAGGGCCCATGCCGAGGCCAGGATTCTGGGGAAGCAATGGGCGCGGACGAAAAGGCAGGAAAGTGTCAGGGGCGAAATTCAAACCCGAGCAAACTCATGTCGTCTTCGATCACGTAGTCCGCCGTCCACGTTTGCACAGCGGAGATAATTGCATCGAAGGTGCGATCCAGCGGCTCGGTTTTGCATTGATTCAATATCTCCACAAAACGCTCCTTTCCGAACTGTTCTCCAGCTGCATTGCGCGCTTCGGGAATGCCGTCGGAGTACATGATAAAGCGATCGCCCGGATTGAGAGCAATCTCACGGGTCCGATAGGATTCGACAGGTGAGAAGCCGATCGGCAGACCACTGGCACCGAGCCGTTGCGGCTGGCCATCCCGGGGTAGGTAGATCAGGTCTGGATGGCCGGCAGAGGCATAGGCAAAGCTGCCCTTTTTAACATCCACGACCCCATAGACCAGGGTAAAAAATTGCTCCTGTTCTTCGTCGGTCTGGAAGGAGGCGTTCAAGTGGGTGGCCAACTTCCCCGGATCGCTGAACAGATGGCGATTCAGTTGCCCTGCCTGGCCGTTGAGGGAAGGGGTGAGCAAGTGAGACAGGGCCACGGCCATTAATGCGGCGGGAACGCCATGCCCGCTGACGTCCAGCAGGTACAGCCCCACCTGGTTATTGGGGAGAGGAAGAATATTGAGTGTATCCCCGGCCAGCTCGTCACAGGGCCGATACTTCCAGGCGATTTCCAGTTGCGAGGGTTGAGGCACATTTCTGGGCAGCAGGGACTGTTGAATGCGAGCGGCCGCGGCCAGGTCCCGTTTCATGCGCCGATTCATGGTCTCCAGCTCCCGGTTGCGCTCGGAGAGGGTTCGCTCCAGTTTCAGCAGCCGTTCACCGGCCCGCAATCGAACCCTTAACTCTTCCCGGTCAAACGGTTTGGCAATGAAGTCGTCGGCACCGGCCTCCATGCCCTCGATCAGATCTTCCTTCATGGTTTTGGCGGTCAGGAGGATGATGTAGATGTAATCACGATTGGGAAGCGCACGAATCTCTTTTACTAACTGAAGGCCGTCCACATCGGGCATCATCCAGTCGGTGACCACCAGCGAAATATCTTCCTCCTGTAACAGTTGTAATGCCTCCCGCCCATTGCGCGCTTCGAACACCTGATGCCCCCAGCGCTCCAGGCTGCGTTTCAACAGCTTTCGGGAAATGTTCTCGTCATCGGCAATCAGGACACGCATGGCTTATTTCAAAAGGTCGCTTAAAGGTTTACTTGCCAAATCAGGCAAACGCCAGCCCGATCCCCAGAGAAGTTCTCCCCTATTATCGAGCCTCAACGTTTAAACTTAAATGGACAAATTGGTCACCTCCCGCTTGCCGAGCAGTTAAAAAAGAAAAAGGATTGGGGGTTCAACGGCCACAATTAATCTTGATTTTTTAAACATTTAGCTGTATTATCAAGTGCAGCCAAACAGTGAAAACATAACCTTGAATTTGGAATATTGGCGGCACCCGGGGGAATTATTTCGAGAGAGCAAAACAGCCGGCTATTTCAACTGAAATGAGTTCCGCTGGCCGGAACGAGCAAGATGGATCGGTCGCACAACCTGTTTACCATGGGCAATAATGCTTTGATTCCGCTCTGCACGTGCCTGGGATTGACTGGAAATGACCATTTCACTTTCATTCAAATTTTGACTGATTTGACTAACCGGCTTTTGAAGCCTTAATAAATTAAAATTCGCCTGGTCCAAAGGATCGGCAATAAATTGGGAAATTCTTAAATGAGTGAAAAGCTATTTTCCTCCCTAAGCCTCCTGACCGACTCTGTTGAGGGAACCAATCTGTTGCTGGAATATTTTTCCGATTTCAGCAAACGCCTTTATTCAGCAAGAGACTTTAAAAGCATTCTCCAAATCTGCTTTGAAGAACTGCATAAGATTTATAGTAACCAGCACATTGAAGTCATCATTTGGCACAACAGCAAGCGACTGGTGAAATTTGTGTTTGACAATAAAACCGGGCAAGTTGTGCCTGACGAAGAATTTCGGAAAAAGAACACCATTTACAATTACGTATTGGAAAACCGGCAAATTGTTTTAACCAACAATTATAGTACTTTTTGCGAAAATCTGAATTTGGAGCACGCCGAACTACCGGCCAGTGCCTGGTTGGGTATCCCCATGTTGGTTCGGGGAAAGGTGCTCGGGGCACTGGTGGTTTGGGAGGAGAAACCCGAACATTACCTGCGCGTTCAGGACAAACAGTTCCTCACCACCATTACCGACATGATCAGTTTTGCCATCGAAAACATTTACCTTTACGATTACATTGTAGAGAAAAACGGCTCCTACAAGGTTTTCGAGACTGTTCTGCCCCGAGGCGCCTCCAATTATTCGGCAAAATCGGTTTTAACGCAGCTGCTGCAGGCCGTTTTAAAACAGCATTATGTAAGCTACAGTGGGATTTTCATCCGCAATCGTTTTCACCAGAGCTGGCGGCTGCTGAACGAGACCTACAATCAGGATTCACTGGCCCGGCTGGGCGTGGATCTTCTGGCCGGCCTTCCAGCCATTCCCGAATCACTTTTCAGCAGTGGCGACCCGGTTTACTGGCATCAGCAGTACACAAATAGCCCGGTTCGAGCGGCTGTGAACGAGGTGCTTCCCCGATACGGGATTAACGCGTCGTTGCTTTTCCCCTTCAGCATCAATCAAACGTATCTGGGAATCTGGCTCATCGGCTTTCGGCGGGAAGCCACACCTCCTAGCGAGGACGAACATCAACTATATCGGTTCATTTATTACATCCTAACCCAATTACTGGAGAAAAAGGCGCTTATTGAGCGCAAACGCAAGTACGAAACGTACATGAAGCACCTGGAGCGGATGAAGATTGCCGGAGAATTGGCCAGTGGGGCTGCACATCATTTGAACAACATCCTCAGTGTCATCATGGGCAAGACCCAGATGCTTCAACGGCGCCTGCAGAATACCCCTTATGCGCGCGATCTGGCGTTGATTCTGCGAGCGGCCGAGGATGGTGCTACCAGCATTCAGCGGCTGCAAAACGTGGTTTCCCGAAATGCCGGCACGCCGGGCAAAAAAGAGCCGGTAAACATCAATGAGCTGGTTCAGGAAGTGGTGGAAATTGCCCGGCCGCGCTTCGAACGCGAGGCCCAATCCAGGGGCATTCATTACGATCTAAAGCTTACGCTGGGACGGGTGCAACCGGTCCTGGCCGAAGCCTCCTCCCTGAGGGAAGTGTTATTGAATTTGGTCAACAACGCTCTGGACGCCATGCCCGAGGGTGGAAAGCTCTCCCTGCAGACCACCTGCAAGGACAACAAGGTGCTCGTCTTTGTCAGCGATACCGGTACAGGAATCCCGGAAAACGTGCAGGAACGCATTTTTGAGCCCTTTTTTACCACCAAGGGGGAGCGGGGCAACGGCCTGGGCCTGAGCATTGCCGCCGACATCATCCAGCGCCACCGGGGAAAAATCTATGTAGATTCCATTCCCAACAAAGGCTCCATTTTCATGATCGAGCTGCCGGTAAGTGGCCGTATCCAAACCGGCGGAAATCACCGAGACCGGACGCCCGGTTCCATGCCCTACAAAATTTTGCTGGTGGACGACGAGGGCATCGTGCGGGAAACGCTGGCCGAAATGCTGGAAGAGGAAGGGTGCGAAGTGACCACCGCTTCCAATGCAGAGGAAGCCCTGCTCAAGTTTCAAAAATACCAGTGCGATGTGATTTTAACCGATCTAAGCATGCCCAGCGTGAACGGCATACAGCTGGCCGAACAACTTAAACAGCTCAATCCCGCCATCCCGGTCTTCATTATTACCGGGTGGAATCAGATCGATCAGCAATTGCTGGCTTCCAACAAAGTAATCGACGGCATCATCAAAAAGCCGTTCAATGTGGAAAAAATTCGGGCGGAAATCGAGCGGGTGCTTTCCCGGAGCAACCCAATACTCCATTCTTAACCATTGCCTCGCCCAACACTATCCTTGTTCCACCAATATAGATATCGCCCTTAACTTTCACCATGCTTCTTCGATGATGGAGGAAGGAGCGAATCAAAGGGATTTGGTATGGTTTCAGGGAAGAAACCGAGGAAACACCTGGCCATCTGGCTGATTGTACTGGCTTTTCTACCCCTGCTGCTTACCGGCGGCCTGGGCAATGCCGGCTGCAATTCCCCCACCATCGACCAGGTCCTACCCTTTCAGGAAGGCGATCTTGTTTTTCAGGTCTCCAAACTGCCCTGGCATCGGATCATGGGGCAGTTTTCCCTGTTCCCGGTGAACCATTGCGGCATTGTATTAAAAGAGGGCGACAAATTCTACGTGCTGGAGGCCGGCCAGAAAGTGCAAAAAGTGCCCCTGACCTTCTGGGTCAATCGTGGCGAAAAAAAGCGCTTTATGATTGCGCGCTTCAAGGGCATGAACGATTCGCTACGCAACCGAATCCATCGCCTGGCCCAGCTTTACCTGGGCAAGCCCTACGATTTTAAGCTGAGCTGGGATGATGAAGCCTATTACAATGCCGAGCTGGTGCGGAAAATCTTTCAGCAGGCGGCTGGCGTCTATCTGGGACCGATCTTGCGCGTGCAAACCGGACAGCTGGAGGGGAACTTTTCTGCCAAAGCATCCCCGGCACCTTCTTCAGCTAGGCCGATCAAACAAACTCAGGTGCTGGAAATTGCAACGCCGGTCTCCCTGCTCAGAGACCGGCGGATGGAAATTGTGTTTTCCAATTTTTAGCTCAGTTCCCGGTTGTTCCCCCCTCCCCCACTTCCGCTGCCCGCTCCGGGGTCCAGGCCTGAAGCCCTGGCGTTGCAGCGTCCTCTGCCTCACCGGCCAACGAAACCACAAACCGGCGTACCTCGGGATCCTGTGGGGCCAACTGAAGTGCTTTCAGCCCAATCAGACGGGCCTGGCCCAGATTACCGGCCTCGGCGTACATTTGCCCGAGCAACAGGTAGGCTTCCGGGTCCTTCGGATGGGCACCGAGATAGTCATCCAGCTCCCGAACGGTTCGCTCGAACTGTTCGCTGGCGTAGAGCAACTGAATGTAGATTTTCCACAGGGATGGATGAGCCCGCAGTTCCTGCTGCCAGGGTTCCAGTACGCCCAGAGCCTCCTCCAGGCGGTTCAGCTCGGCCAAAACTGCGGCCTGGCGAGCCAGCCATTGGGCATCGAAGTGGTCGGGTGTGCCGGCTTTCCGATAACAGGCCAGCGCTTCCTCCGGCTGCGCCTCGGCGCGTAGCACATCGCCCAGCACCAGCCAAGCCTGCGGGTGCTCCGGATGTTCGGCTACAAAGCGTTCCAGGATCGGACGAGCCCCTTCCAGGTCTCCGAAGCTGATTCGGGTAAAGGCCTCAAACAGGGGTGGATGGGCCACCAGCTCCTGCAGTTGCTGAACCTGAGGATTTCGGGGATCCACCTTCCGGGCGCTCTCGAGCAACTGCCAGGCCTGGTCGAACTGCCCGGCCTCGCCGTACATCTGAGCCAGTTTCAGGAAAGCTTCCACGTCACCGGGATGAGTTTGAAT
>RFHE01000049.1 GCA_003696445.1 Calditrichota bacterium
AGAAGCAGAAAAAATTGGAGACGACGCAAAACTGAGTCCCGGATCAAGACCAAGGCAAGGAATATCTTCGAGCAGATTCCGGGAGAAATTTCACCGGCCGTTCGTCAACGGGGGACCCGTGATTCGGGAACGCCATTTTTTCGAACCCCTGCTGGAAAGAAGCTTGCTGCTGCACCCAACAGCGGTTTAATTTTTGGAATCCCGGGGCTGAACCGCACGTCATCTTAAATCGAGTTGTCGGATCAGCCCCTTCTGATGGATGAAACCAGCGTAGATCAGGAGTCATTGCCCATGCCCAGGTATTCATTTTCCCGACTGTTCCCCATCTACGGGGCAAATCTTTACACCAGCGACCTGCCGTTGCAACAGGTGTTGAAATTCTTCAACACTGCTGCGTCATCCGAGAAGGTTCTGCAAGATGTGGGGCAAATAGCTGGCACCGAGGTGTTAGAGGTAGCCGATTACGTGGACCGGCTGGCCCGGCCGTTGCTCCATCAGAGCGATGTGTGGGGCCAGCGGATGGACTGGGTGCGCATTGCCCCGGCGCACCAGAATCTGCTGGACCGGCTTCTCTCGCTGGGGATTGTGTACCGTACCTTTCGAGACCAGGGCGCCTGGCCGCTGCACTACGCCATGGGTTATCTGGTTTCCGATCCCGGACTTTACTGCACGCTCACCGTGACCAATCAGACGGCCTACGGGATTTTTAAATACGGGGCGGCCGATCTTCGGGAGCGGTTTTTGCCTCATTATCTGGAACAGGATGGTCGCAAAGCCTGGTTTGGCGCCACTTACTACACAGAAACGCAAGGCGGCAGCGACCTGGGTGCCAATCGAGCCCAGGCCAGACCGGATGGCGGGCGCTGGCAGATTAACAGTGTGGACAAGTATTTTACCTCTAACGTCGGTCTTGCCGACGCGGCCCTGGTAACCGCCCGCCCGGAAGGGGCTCCTGCTGGACCTCGAGGCCTGGCCCTGTTTCTGGTCCCGGCTCTACGCGAGGATGGTTCGCCCAATTACCGAATTCGCCGGCTGAAGGAAAAACTGGCCACCCGGGCGGTGCCCACCGGCGAAGTGGAAATGGAAGATGCCGAAGCCTACCTGCTGGGGGAAGCCAGCCAGGGCATTTATCTGGCGCTGGAAGTGCTTTCGGTGGCCCGCCTGGCCAATGCCGTGGGCGCCCTGGGCAACGCCCGCAAAGCTCAACTGGCCGCGTACGCCTACGCCAAAAAAAGACACACCTTCGGCCGTTCCCTGGTGGAACATCCCCTCATCCAAAAGGATCTCCTGGAAATGGAGCTTCTATTGCAGGGTAACCTGCTGCTGGCTTTTTATGCGGTGGACCGTTTCCAGGCCGTGTGGCAGCAAACCCCGCCCTATAGCCCGGAGTTCTGGTATGCGCGTTTTCTCAATCATCTGAGCAAAAATGTGACCGCCCAGGCCGGAGTGGAAATCACCCGCCGGGCCATGGAAATGTGGGGCGGCATCGGCTTTATGGAGGACTTTCCCCTGGCGCGCTTCCACCGGGAGGCACTGGTAATGCCCATCTGGGAAGGGGGCAGCCACATCCAGGCGCTGGACATGCTGGAAACCCTGGTCCGAAAGCAGGTCCATCAGCACTGGCGGGAGGACATGGTCGAACGCTTGAACGGCCTTGCCTCAGCCAGCGAAGCGGGTCGTCTGGCTGGTCAGGCACTGGAAAAAGGTTGGCAACAAATTCAACAGGTTCTCCAGGCCTCCCCTCACCAGGCCCAGTACCAGGCCGGCCAGTTGCTTAACCGGCTGGCACAGATTACGGCTGCTGTTCTCTACCTGCAGTGGGCGGAACAGCAGGCGGAACGGCTGGCGGAGGTGCCCTGGAACGTCCTGGCCGAAAGCTTTTTGCGCTGGCAACTCCACGGTCGGGCACCCGCTGCCACTCTGGCCGAAAAGGTGGCCGAGCTCTACAGCGTGCTGTTTCCTGGCCTGTAGCACTGCCCGTGTGCGAACAGGAGCTTCTGCTGGGCCGAGAAGCGGCTAACAAAAGGCCTGCTCCGCCGGAGCCATTTCTCCGAAACGCATTTTGACGGCTGAAGCCGCAGCGGCGATGAGAAAACAATTTGTTCAATAAAGGAAAGCGAGTGGCTGCGAACGACGCGGGAGCGGAGCTTCCGCGGTGGGATTCGCCCTCCACCGGGCTGAAGCCACAGTATTAATGAGAGCATCCAGGAAAGTAGGAGAGCCTTCTCTCAGTCCAATCCGCGAATGGGTTAAAAATTTTTTAGCCGCGGATTGACGCAGATGGACACGGATTTTGGAAGTGAGGCACTCGCCAGCACATGTCATGTCGAGCGACCCCGCATTGGAGGGGGAGTCGAGACATCTCTCCTGAGATTTCTCCATTCCGCTCGCCCCGCCGGGCGGGACTCGCTCCAGTCGAAATGACCCGTAGTGGCCGCTTTTTGCGTGAATTGCACGTGTTTCGCGGGTTTATCCGCGCAAATCCGCGTCAATCCGCGGCTGTTTTTTTCTCGTTCCACGGCAGTGCTGTGGAACGTACGTTTTCGGGAGGCTCCGCCTCCGGCGCTGGAAACGGATGAGGGCCTGCACTCTCCAGGCAGAAGCCCGGTATCATCAGGACAGCATAGTCCCTGCTTCTACATAAAGACATGCGTGATGCCGTCATCCTGAGCGGAGCCCCGCGCCAGCGGGGCGAAGTCGAAGGATCTCCTGAGACTTCTCCAGAGGGGTAAAAACCATAACACCATTTCTTTACCTGTACGTTGCCAGAAAAATGAGATCCATCGACTTCGCGCCTCCCTGCGGTCGGCGCTGCGCTCGGGAAGACTGGGGCTAGGGCTGTTCATGCTGGGCAAAGCACCGAGGTTACATCCTGTAGTTGCCCCACCAAATTTGCATCAAACTACGGCCAAAGTTCAACCTGGAAGACACGAATTTTTATGAATAAGCATCGTAGATGCTTCATTATTGTAGCACTGGGAAACGCCCCAATAAGAAAACATCCTCGTAGAGGATGAATAAGTCAATTCATCCCCTACAGAAATGTGGCAATGTGGGAAATGAAAATTGCTCTGCTACAATAATGCAACTTCTACGAAGTTGGTGATGAAGAAATCGCCGAGGGCTAGAATAAATGGCAGGCCTTGCCTGAAGTGATTTTTCCGCATCAATTCGTGGTCGAAAATAATTGGCCGCGGATCAACGCGGATGGACAAGGATTTGAGAGGGATAAAAAATACTCGCCAAGGAATATCCTGTCGAGCGACCCCGCATTGGAAGGGGAGTCGAGACATCTCTTTAGATTTCTCAATTTCGCTCGCACCCCAAGGGCGGGACGTGCTTCAGTTGAAACGGCGCTGCAAGCCAACATCTATTAAAGTGACACTTTTTCAGAATGACCCCCAAAAAAAATTCATTTAAAGACAAATCGGCAAGCTAAAGCTTGCGTTACTTCCGCGGACTTCCGCGTCAAGCCGCGGCTGAAAATAGGTGGCCGCGGATCAACGCGGATTGAAACGGATTTAAGAAGGATTCAGTGAGCACATGGCCTGGCAGGTGTACCTGGCTTAGCCCGATGCCCTTCAGGGTGATTCAGGCGCAAGCATGAAGCCTGCGGCTACCAAGCTTCCTCGTCCACGGGTAAAACTAAGCATGCTAAGAACGCCGACAACTCTCCTGAGATTTCTCGGTTCCGCCGTCCCGCCAGGCAGGGACTCGTTTCAGTCGAAATGCCCCGTAATGGCCGCCTTTTTCGTGCATTTCGTGTGTTTCGTGGGCTTATCCGCGAAAATCCGCGGCTAAAATGTGAGAACCACGAATGAATGTGGATAGCCTTTTCTCGTTCCACGGCTCTGCTGTGGAACGTACAAATTAGTGAGGCTCTGCCTCCAGCACTGGCATCAGAAAAGCAAGATCCCTCGGCTCCGCCCCACCGGAGCAGGGCTGCGCTCGGGAAGACCGGGGGGTTGGGCTGTTTAAACCTGGTAAAGCCACTCGGTTAAGTCCTGTGGTTCTCCCCAACACCACATCTGCGAAAATCTGAATCAATCCGCGATTAAAAAGATGGCCGTGGATGAACGTGGCTTGTTAAAAAGCAAAGAGTCCATAATGGATGTCTTAGCGACCGATCCTTTGGCCCAGGGCGGGCAGAACGTGGAACGATAAATCCACGCCCACGCCTTTTTAAAAAATGGATAATATCAAGCGGCGAAAACCACGCTGGGCATTCCTGTCCGGATTAGAACTTCCGGAGGGGAGGAAAGGAGCTATAAATTTATTACCATTGCAACGACTTTGTGTACAGGGAGCGGGATTGCCTGTGTTTAAAATCACAGTTTGTTAGCCCATCTCAATGCACAATGATTGTTGAAGAAAGAACTTTACAACACCCGATTCAATTTTGGTTTCCTTCCAGCCTTTGACTAAATTGCACTCAGGCAATCAGGTAGAGGCATCGATGATTTTGCAACCTCTCGCAATCTGCCGGTTTCCAATAATTGTTTATCTTGTTTTCTTCTCCACCGTTCTCTCTCCCCCTTTGTTGTCTGCGCAGTGGTCGGAAGCCGGCGCCCCGGAAATCCGCAATGTTCGCCCGGCCGATTACCAAGGCGGCGGATTGAACTATGCCATCGCTCAGGATTCGCTGGGATTGATTTATGTGGCCAACGAATCCGGGGTGCTGGTTTACGACGGGGTGCAATGGGAGCTCATTCGGCTACCGGATAACGGCGCGGCCCACTCCCTGTGCTATGC
>RFHE01000338.1 GCA_003696445.1 Calditrichota bacterium
AAGGCCTACCAGCTGGCCATGCCCGGCGATGTGGTGTTGCTGGCCCCGGCCTGTGCCAGCTTCGACATGTTCCGCGACTACGAGGATCGGGGCGATCAGTTCCGCCGCCTGGTCCAGAAAATGATCGGGCATCTGAAAAGCCTGGGGAGTGTGGGCGCATGAGCCGGCCGAAAACTTTGCGCGTGGAGGAAAAGCTGCTGGACCTGTGGTTGGTGGGGGCCGTGTCCCTGCTGCTGGTGTGGGGCATTATTATGGTCTATTCGGCCAGCGCGTTCTACGCGGACCGCGCCTTCGGCGACCACATGCATTTCCTCAAAAGGCACCTGATGTGGTTGTTTGTGGGCATTTCCGTCATGGGGATTGCCTACCGCCTGCCACTGGATCGGCTGGCCCAGTTCTCCAGACCCCTGCTGGGCATGGCCTTTTTGCTGCTGGTTTATCTGGCCTTTGTGCACCGGGGGCGGTGGTTGCATCTGGGGCCGGTCAACCTTCAGGGTGTGGATTTGGCCAAGTTTGCCCTGATTGTCTATTTTGCCGACTCGCTTGCCCGGCGGGAAGCGGACCTGCCCTCCTTTTCGCGCGGACTGTTGCCTCATCTCATGGTGCTGGCGGTCATGGGCTTTCTGGTCTGGCGCCAGCCGGATTTCAGCAGCGCCGCCATGCTGGTTCTTATCGGCGGGGTGATGCTGCTGGTTTCGCCGGTGCGCCTGCAACACCTGCTGGGTACCGGGCTGGTGATGGCATTGCTGGCTGCCACTGCCGTGCTGAGCCTGCCCTACCAGCGGGCGCGCCTGATGGCTTTCCTCCATCCGGACGGCGATCCCCAGGGCAAACTGTACCAGATTTACCAGTCGCTGATTGCCCTGGGCAGCGGAGGGATCGGCGGCGTGGGCTTTGCTCAGGGGCACCAGAAGCAGTTTTTCCTCCCCGAGGCCCATACCGATTTCATCTTCGCCATTATCGGCGAGGAGTGGGGACTGGTGGGCACCGTGCTGATTCTGAGCCTTTTCTTCGTCATCATGATTCGGGGCTTATCCATTGCACGCAAAGCAAGCGGTCGTTTCGAGTTTTACCTGACCGCCGGCATTACCGCGCACCTAGTGTTGTACGCGCTGGTAAACATGATGGTGAACCTTGGACTGCTCCCTCCGACGGGGTTGCCTCTGCCGTTCATCAGCTACGGCGGTTCGGCCATGGTATTTTCCTGTGTTTACGTGGGTTTGCTATTAAATCTAAATCGGGTGGCCAGTTCGCGTGTTCTGGCCAATCATCGGCAGTTTGCCCGGCAGGCGGTGAGCCGGGCTTACCTGCGCAAGCAGAGGGCATGGGGATAGCATGGAGGGTCGGATACTCATCGCCGGTGGCGGGACCGGTGGCCACATCTACCCGGCCATTGCCACCATCGAGGCGTTGCGGGAACTGGGCGACTTCCAGTTCCTTTACGTAGGCGCTCGCGGCGGGTTGGAGACGCGGCTGATCCCTCCGCTGGGCATTCCCCTACGCCGGCTGTGGATCTCTGGTTTTCAGCGCTACTGGACCTGGCGCAACCTGCTGTTTCCGCTGAAGGTGCTGGTGAGCCTGGTGTTGAGCTGGTTCATCCTGCGCCAGTTTCGTCCCGATGTGGCGGTCGGCACGGGTGGCTACGTAACCGGACCCATTCTGTTTCTGGCCGCACGGCAGGGCATTCCGGTGCTCATTCAGGAGCAGGATGTGCACCCCGGGGTAACCACCCGGCTGCTGGCGCGTTACGCCAGCCGAATTTGCCTGGCTTACGAGGCGGCCCGCACCCATTTTGCCGAGTGGTCGGAGAAAGTGGCCATTACCGGCAATCCGGTGCGCCAGGAGCTGCTGGCGCTGGATCGCGAAGCTGCCCGTGCCCACTGGGGCATTGCTCCGGAGCGGACCGTGCTACTGGTGTTCGGCGGCAGCCAGGGAGCGCAGGCCATCAATCGGGCGCTGGAACAGGTGGCCCCGAGGCTGCTGGAGAGCTACGATCTGGAGATCCTCTGGCAGACCGGCCGGGTGGACTGGGAGCGGGTACAGGGCGGCAACCTGGCCGGGCATCCCCGGGTGCACCCGGTGCCCTACATCGAGGAGATGGCGCTGGCTTACGGCGCGGCGGACCTGATCGTTTCCCGGGCGGGTGCACTGACCCTGGCCGAACTGGCGGTGGTGGGCCGGCCGGCCATTCTGGTGCCATATCCCCATGCCGCCGGCGACCATCAGCGAAAAAATGCGCTGGCCATGCAACAGGCCGGGGCGGCTCTGGTGGTGGAAGAAGCCCCCGGCTGGGAAGCGCGCCTGCTGGAGGCATTAAAAGCCGTGCTGGACGATCCCGACAAAAGCCGGAAAATGGCGCAGGCCTGGAAGCCGCTGGCCAGACCCCACGCGGCGCGGGCCATTGCTAAGGAAGTTGTGCAATTGTTGAGAGAACACCGCCCGCAGGAAACTGCGGTTCAAATAACGGCTCGGTAACCGGGCCGTATCGGAAAAGGACGCTCCCGTCGGTCCTGCAGGGAAGAGGGATTGAGTTCAGGGATTTGCTCACCTGACGGGAAATTCAAAGAGAAACAGAGAGGCAGGCAGGCAACATGCGCCTGGGAAAGATTAGAAAAATCCATTTTGTGGGTATCGGGGGCATCGGCATGAGCGGCATTGCCGAGGTACTGCTGAATCTGGGCTACGCGGTCACCGGGTCGGATCTCAATCCCTCGGAAATCACCGAGCGGCTGGCCGAGCTGGGTGCCCGGATCTACGCCGATCACAGGCCGGAGCATGTGCACGGCAGCGATGTTGTGATTTACTCCTCGGCGGTTACGCTGGATAATCCAGAGGTTCAGGAAGCCCTGCGGCTGAAGATTCCGGTCATCAAGCGTGCCGAGATGCTGGGCGAGCTGATGCGGCTCAAATTCGGCATCGCCATTGCCGGAACCCACGGCAAAACCACCACCACCTCGCTGACCGGTGCAGTGCTGAGCCACGCCGGGCTGGACCCCACGCTGATCATCGGGGGGCGGGTTCGCGCCATGAATACCAACGCTCAGCTGGGCAGCGGGGACCTGCTGGTGGCCGAAGCCGATGAGTTCGATCGCAGCCTGCTCAACATTGTCCCCACCATTGCCGTGATTACTAACATCGAGGCGGACCACATGGAATGCTACGCGGATCTGGAGGATCTGCACAACGCCTTTGTCACCTTTGCCAACAAGGTGCCTTTCTACGGACGGGTGATTGCCTGCCTGGACGATCCGGGTGTGCAGGAGGTTCTGCAGCGCATCAAGCGCCGGCTGGAAACTTACGGATTTAGTCCCCAGGCGGACTGGGTGGCGCGGGATGTGACGCTGGGGCCGGAAGGCAGCCGTTTTACCGTGGTTTACCACGGCGAAAAGTTGGGGGAGGTGACCCTGCGGTTGCCGGGTAAACACAACGTGTTAAACGCGCTGGCGGCGCTGGCCGTGGGCAATGAGCTGGAGGTGCCCTTTGCCACCATGCAGGAGGCACTGGCCGGATTCAGCGGTGTCGATCGCCGCTTCGACATTAAGGGCGAGTTCAACGGGGTGATGGTGGTGGACGACTATGCCCATCATCCCACGGAAATAGAAGCAACGCTCAAGGCAGCCCGGACGGGCTGGCCGGAACGCCGGCTGGTGGTGGCTTTTCAGCCCCACCTGTATTCCAGAACGCAGTATTTTCTGAATGCCTTTGCCCGCGCCCTGATGCTGGCCGATGTGGTGCTGGTGCTGGATGTGTACCCGGCCCGGGAGGCGCCCATCCCCGGTGTGAGCGGGCAGGCGCTGGCCGAAGCCGCACGCGCCCTGGGTCACCGGCAGGTTTACTTCCTGGCGGACAAGACTCAGCTGCCTGAAAAAGCCCTGGAGATGACCCGCCCGGGGGACATGCTGTTGACCATCGGTGCGGGAGACATCTGGCGGTTAAATCGAAACATCGTGGCGCGTTTTCGCCAGCTCGCAGGCGAGCAGAGCGCTCCGAAAGATTAAGAAAACAAGAAATGACCCGATTGAATGCAACAACCAGCGAGGCAACGGCCCGCAATTCCCGGAAACGATTCCGGCAGTTGGCTGCCCGGTTAAAGCAGCAGTTTCCGGAAATCGTCCGATTAGACGAGCCGCTGGCCGGATACACCAATTACCGGGTGGGCGGGCCGGCCGATGCCCTGGTCCGGCCCAGAACCCTGGACCAATTGCAGGCCATTGTTCGTTTCTGTCACGCCCATCAGGTGCCGCTGTTTGTGCTGGGCAAGGGTGCCAACATCCTGGTGAGCGACCAGGGGGTCCCCGGAGTGGTGGTTACGCTGGAAGGCTGTTGCCGCCAGCTGCGCCGGGAAGGCAACCACCTGTATGCCGGTGCCGGCCTGCTGGTAAGCGAACTGGTGAGGTATTGCGAGGAACACGGCCTGGGCGGATTGGACTTCATGTCCGGTATTCCCGGCACGGTTGGCGGTGCCCTGACCATGAACGCCGGGGCCTTTGTGGGCGAAATCGGCGACCGGGTGGTGTGGGTGGATGCCTTTACGGAAGCCGGGGAACGGATTCGCCTTTCCCGGGACCAGGCCGGTTTCGGCTATCGGCGTGCCGATGGGCTGAAAAACAAGATTTTGCTGGGCTGCTGGCTAGCCCTGGAACCCGCCGACAGCAATCAACTGATGCAGGCGCGCATGAATTATCTGAAACGGCGGGCAGAAAAACAGCCCCTGGAATATCCGTCCTGTGGCAGCGTGTTCAAACGGCCGAAGGGCGATTTCGCCGGGCGCCTCATCGAACTGGT
>RFHE01000050.1 GCA_003696445.1 Calditrichota bacterium
CCACAAAGCCGATCCCGGAAATTACGTTGAGACTGCTGCCGGTGAGCCAAAGCGCCCAGACGCCCCCGATGATGCCGAACGGCACCGCCATCATGATCACCAACGGATGCTTGAATGATTCGAACTGGGCCGCCAGGATCATATACACCAGCACAATGGAAAGCAGCAGGGCCCAGCGCAAGGAACGGAACGAGGCCTGAATTTCCCGCTGCTGCCCCGAGGGCTCGATGCGAACCTCTTCCGGCATCGGCAGGCGCGCCACCAGCTTTTGGAAGCGGGCCATGGCATCTTGCTGCTTCAGGCCGTGCAACATCGCCGAAAGTTCGATGGTGGGCTGTTGATTTTTCCGGAACAGCTCATCCGGCCGCTGGACTTCCTGCGTATGCACCAACTCCTGAATGGGCAACTGGAACCGTCCCAGATTGAACACCGACCGGGTGAGGTCCGACCAGCGAGTGCGCCAGTTGAGGGAAGGGCGCACCCGAATGTCGATTGTGCGGTCAAACCGCCGCATCTGCGTCGCCACTACCCCCTGAATGCGGGCCTGAATCATATCGGCAATTTGTTGCACGGTCAGCCCCAGACGAGCCGCCTCCTGCCGATCGATGGTAATGCGATACTCCGTTCCGCCGGGCCGATAATTGGTTTGAACCTCCTCAAATCCCGGAAGGCGCGATAGACTGTCCTGCAGGGCTCGAGCGACCGGCAGCAACAGGTCATAGCTCGGCCCCTTGATGTCCATTTGAAAATCCTGAGCCTGCAGCCCCAGCAGGTCGGTGTAGAGCTGCTCCCCGCCTTCGAAATGCCCCTGAATGGTGTAGCTGCGCGGCAGATGCCGCATCAGCAACTGTTCAAAATCCGTTGGGGAGATATGGCTGCCGGGTAGCCGCCGCACAATCAGCACACCCTGATTGACATTCTCCAGTTCTGCAGCCTGAAAAATGCTCTGGGAGATGCCGGCACTGTTGAACACATATTGCACCTGCGGCATTTGCAAAAAATTGCGGGCGATCGCCTGACCGATTTCGTCGGTCTGGTAGAGGGTGGCATCGGGCGGCAGCTGATAATAATAACGGAATTCATCCGGATTGAGCCGAGGCAGAAACCGCCGATCGAGCTGCGTGCCAAGCAGAAGGGTCAGCAACAGCAGGATGACGGCCGTGCCCAGCGCCAGTCTTTTGTGTCGCAGGGCCGCCAGCAGTAATCGATGATAGCGGGCGTACAAGCCCTGGAAGAAGCGGTCGAAGGCGCCAAACAGCGGCTGCATTGCCCACTGATAAAGCCGTTGGATGAGTCCGGCGAGCAGGTGCACGCCCCCTGCCACTGCACGAAACGGCGCGCTCAACCAGCGGCGCAATCTGGTTCGATGGACCGGTGCCGTTCGGTAGAAATCCGGCTGGCGTTCCGGCGGTTTCCGCCGCCCCTGAAAACGGCTGGTCAGTACGGGTAACAGGGTGAGCGACACCAGCAGCGATGCCAGCAAAGAGAAAACCACCGTCAGCGATAGATCGCGAAACAGCTGTCCGGCAATCCCCTGCACGTAGATGATAGGCAGAAACACCGCACAGGTGGTTAGCGTGGAGGCCAAAATGGCTAATGCCACCTCGCGGGCACCTTCCACCGAGGCCCGGACCCAACCGGCGCCTTCTTCGTGCAGGCGAAAGATGTTCTCCAGCACCACGATGGAATTATCCACCAGCATCCCGACGCCCAGGGCCAGCCCGCCCAACGACATCATATTCAGCTGCACGCCGGTGAATTTCATCACCACAAACGTGGCCAGTATGGAAATGGGCATGGATAATCCGATCGCCAGGGGATATCGGAATTCATGCAGGAAGAGGAATAGAGAAAGAAAGGCCAGAATCCCACCCCACACCAGGGAAGAGAGCACGTTCTGGATGCTGTTCCGAATGAACTGCGCCTGCTGGGAGACCACAAAAAACTCCAGCTCAGGGAATTGCTGGCGGATTTGCTGCAGGGTGGCCTCCACCTGGCCAGTGACCTGCACGGTATTGCTGCCGGCTTCTTTGGTGATGAGCAAGCCCACAGTTTCGCGCCCGTTCAAGCGCGTGAGGGACTGCTGCTCCTGCGGAAACCAGGAGACCTGGGCGATGTCGCCGATGTGCACCAGCGGGCGGCCGGGGTCGGCGAAAATGCCCACCTGGCGGATGTCCTCCAGATTCTGGAAGCGCCCTTCCACCCGGATGGCATACCGATAGCGGCCTTTGAGAATGCTGCCCCCGGACAGGGCCACGTTGTTCTGCTTGAGCGCATCGGCTACTTCCTGCACGGTGAGGTGCTGGGTAAGCAGCTTGTGGGGATCGATTTCCACCAGAATCTGCCGATCGACGCCCCCCACCACTTCCACCATGGCCACGCCAGGCAACTGTTCCAACCGGCGACGGATCACCTGCCGGCACAGGTCGGTCAGTTGCTCGATCGGTGCCCCGCTGACGGCTACTTCCATCATCGGCCGGGCAGACGGATCCAGCAACAGCACCTGCGGCCGTTCGGCCCGCTGCGGCAGCAGGTAGCGGATTTCATCCAGTTTTTCCCGCACGCTCAGGGCGGCATAATCCATGCGGGTGCCCCAGTAGAATTCCAGCGTGACCAGCGAGAGCCCGGTGCGACTCCGGCTCACTACCTGGCGCAGCCCGCTTACCGCACTGACGGCTTCTTCCACCGGACGGGTAACGAATTCTTGCACCTCTTCCGGGGCGGCATCGGGGTCAACCGTGCGCACCAGCAGGCGGGGGTAATTCAGGTCGGGGAAGAGATCGACGGAAAGCTGCAGCAGGGAGATGACGCCCAACAACACCACTGCCGTGTAGAACATCACGGTAGCCACCGGGCGACGAACGGAGAGATCCGGCAATGCCATAAAACGACCCGAGTCATCCACCTTGCGGATTTGTGAACAGCGTCAACTCAATGTACAAGCACCCTGGGCTTGAGGCAAGCAGGCAAGATAATGGCCTGAAAACCTGCCGGAAGGCCGGGCCGGCCTGGCGCCCGCCTGACAGCGTTACCGGGAATTCTCCTCCCGGGCCATCAGATTTCCCCTCCCAAGTCCTCGAGTTGCCTGATATACGAAGGGACTCCTTTTCTTGTTTACGGAGAAATGCATCACCCATTGCCTGAAACTTCCAATCCTGGAAATCGCGTTATCGCAGTTCCCCTGGCTTACGATATTTCAAAATCGCTACCTCAGGAGCCACCGAAAGCAAATAGATATAATCTCCCTGGATCGCAATCCTTTTCGCTGGCACCGGAAGAACAGTAGAGAAGAGGTATTGGCCGTTTTTTTTGTCATACACATCCAGAACTGTACCGCCATCATCCATTTTTTCAATCAATTTGAACGGGCTGCCTTGAAATTTGTCGGTACGATAGCCATAATATAAACGGTACAAGTATTTCGAATCGGTTTTCAGATCGAGGGAAACATAAGGATACATATTGGCAGGCGGAATCGAATAGGTGGCTTGTTCGCCGGGGTACTTCACATAAACGGGGAATTCGATTTGATACGGCATCGTATTTTTGAAAATGATTTTCCCTTGCCTGGAAAATCCGATCAGCAAGCTGGAGAATTTGAAGGCTAAATACACATTCCCACTCTCATCCACACAAATGGGGCCTTCTTTCAGCAAAGGATTTTTCGCCAGCGGCCGCAACTCATTCGCATCCTGCAACGCTTGTGCTACGGTTAACGCCCATCTTTCATGAAATGAATTGTTTTTGATTCTTTCAGCCCTGAGAAAAACCTGCAAGTCCATTAAAGGCTTTAAATACAGAAGAGTATCCCTTGCTCCTGCAGAGGCTGATGAAGGCAAGGGTAAATCGGCAAGAAACTGCCCGTCAGTTCGATAGATGCCGATTTTTTGATCCTTGATGCTGAAGAGAAATATCTTCTGCCGACCGTACCCTGCAAATACCGGAATCTTTTGGAATTCTCCCGGGCCTCTTCCCCACCGGGCAAATCTTTGGACGAATTTGCCGGTGGAATCAAATCTGGTGATGGCGAAATTGCTACCTTGATCGATGACGTAAATATCTCCCCCTGGGGTCACCAAAATTTCTTTGGGGTCGAGTAGTTCCTGGACACCGATCTTTTGTTGCAGGTGGAATTGCAGCTGCCCAATTTGTTGATTCGGAAAATTTTGAGATAATGAGGGACTCATGTGGGCATTGCGCGCAAAGGCATGAAGAGCCGTAGGCCAAATGAAATCGCCCCAGAAAACAACACAGATAATCAAAACGCCCAAAACAAATCGTTGTTTTTGCCCCATAATGATCTCCCCTGATAAAATTCTGCTCCGTACCACCGTGTGTGAACCCTCGTGCAAATCGACGCAACGGCCTCTGCAATGATGATTGAATTTTTTTGCCTTCCCCTGAATACCAAATCCAGGGGAAGGCAGTGGGGCGTCCCTTCTTACAAAGACTTCGCTTCGTTTCTGGGTCCAGAAAAAGATATTCTTTTGCTACATTTTGATAAAAAAGAAACTTTTCCTTGCGCTACATTTTTGCGCCAGTTTCTACCGTCGGTGGCCCATACTACCTTCGGTACTTCACGATCCCCAGCAACAGCAACAACAGCAGGACCTTCTCCCCCAGCAGCAGGTATGGATTGTCGCCGAACAACCCGCAGCCGCAGGCCGAATGCAGCTTGGCATATAGCGACAGCAGCGATATGCCAATGCCCAACAGCAGCCACACGCCCCCGGCCCACAGGCTCAGCCGGAGCGTCTTCGGCCCGTACAGGCCCAGCACGATCAGGGCTTCCAGTACAATGATGCCGCGGAAGATCCACAACAGGTCGAATGGAAGGGGCACGTCGTAGGTGCGCGACAGCAACCCCACGAAGCGGGTGAAATCGGCAAACTGGGCCGGATTGAACAGCTTCTGCACAATCGTCAGACCAAGTCCCAGGGCAAAGGCATCCCGGAGCAGCTCCGGCAGCCAGTGCCGACGGAAAAAGGCGGTGCCAGCGCTCATGAGCTCCCCCAGTGCCGGGGAATTTGATAAACGAAAATCCCGATGTCCGGATCCGTCGAGAGTAAGTACAGCTTGCCATCTCCAATGGCAATGGATTTCGCCGCCCGGGGCAGGTGGGCGGAAAACATGTACGTGCCGTTGGCCCGGTCATATACGTCCAGAACGGTCCCCTCATTCGATAATTCCGACAACTTGCGGCCATTCATCTTCGCCTGATCGGTTCGAAATCCTACATACAGGCGATACAGATATCGATCGTCCACAGCCAGGGCCACCGAGACCACGGGAAACTGGTTGATCGGTGGACTGGTAAAGTCGTACTTCTCACTATAGCGTTTAAACTCGGGAAGTTCGATGGCTTCGGGCAAGTTGTTGATGAAGAACAGCTTGCCGTCAGGGCGAAACCCCAGAAGCAGACTGGAATAGATGAAGCTGCAATATACGTTCCCGGAAGAATCGCAGATGGTTGGCCCCTGATTCAACAACGGATTTTTCGCCACCCGTGCAAGTTCCGGAGCCGCCTCTGCCAATTGCTGAATGGATACCGCCTTCACCACCTCGGTTTGATGGGTACCGCTCAGCCGGTCGATTCGCATGAATTGCTCCGGGCTGAGCAAGCGAAGGAAAACCTGCTTTCCGCAGACTACCGCACCCGCCATTTGCGTCCCTGCTAACGAAATGTCCGCAATCCATTTACCATCTTCCTGAAAGCGGAGCACTTTCAATTGCGATAAAGAAAACAAATCCACATGCCCATCCCGGTAGCCTGCGATGACCCCAACAAAGCGGGGGGAGATTTCTCCGGGACCCTTTCCCCAACCCCCAATGCGGTTGATCAGGGTGCCATTCGCTGCCAAATGCAATACCGGAGCTTCGGCGCCGGCATCGTACACCAAAATTTCCCCACGGCTTCCCAGAACCAATTGCTGCGGGTCCATCAGCAAGTCTTTGCCCAGTTTAGCGACAGGCTTCAACTGAACTTCCTGCCAGTGGGGTTCACTGCCACCTTCACCGAATGGCATCAAACCCGCCGTGGTAACGGCGGCAGTCAGGATGACAGTCAGCAATCCCGAAAAAATACAGGAGTTAGAAGTCATGATTAATATTGTTGATTAAAAATGAGAAAGGCGACATCGGCGCTTTTTTATTCTCGCATACTTTAATCATTTTAAACTTTCTATCTTTTGGAATAAGTTAGAATAAAGTTTAAAATACTAATGAATTGACCTTCATCCTTGGTTATTTCATGCATGAGAATAACTTTCCCTGCCTTTGCATTAATGAAATACAAAAAAGGAGAATTTTTCGAATACGGAAAATTGAATTTGTAAAACTCCTTTATAGGTAAGTATTGTTCTTTTAATTCTAAAGCATTATAAATAAACCAAAAATCTTCCGTTGGTTTTCCAGTGAACAATATTTCCACATTCGACAAATCTTTAATGTATAATTTTAAGTTTTTTAGTTGCGCAAGACAACCAATACAATTATTTCCTTCAAAATGAATAATTAAAGCAAATCTTTTTGATGTATTAACTAGATAAGGAGAATTCTCATTGGGTGATTTCGTACAGCCAGACAA
>RFHE01000339.1 GCA_003696445.1 Calditrichota bacterium
CTACTTCGACCGGTTGCAGCGGGCACATTTTACAGAGTGCCGGAATATTGCCGAATGGGACACATTGCTGCTCTGCGCAAAAGAGGTCGGCCTGGACGTCAGGCGATTTCAGCAGGATGTGGCCGGAAAGACGATTCGGGAAACTGTTTATGAGGAACTTCAGCTGGCCCTGAAGCGAAATATTCAGGTGGTGCCCACCCTCCTTGTGGAGGGACATGCTCCTCTGGAAGGGGCAGTGAGTTATCCGGAGCTGGTGGACTGGCTGAAAGAGGCCGGTGTGATTCGCTGAACAGCGATTCTGGTGTTTGGACCGCGTGTTTTCTCCTCACCTTGCAGACCAGAACGGAGGCATTTAATCATTTTAATCATTGACTGCAGCAGGGTGGGCGGGTAAATTTAGTGGAAACCAGACAAATTTGGTCGGGTTTTTAATTCGGCTGGAGATAGCAGCCAGCTAAGGCTTTAAAGGATAGATTAAACTAAGTACAGGTAGGAGAGGCCATGAGTTCGGAACAGAAAACCCTGGAAGAACTGGCGCGCCGGGAATATAAGTACGGTTGGAGCACCGATATAGAAACCGACTACGCCCCCAAGGGGCTGAATGAGGATATCATCCGGCTGATTTCGAAAAAGAAAAATGAGCCGGAGTGGATGTTGGCATGGCGCTTAAAGGCGTACCGCAGCTGGTTGAAGATGACCGAGCCCCATCACTGGGCCAACATTCAGTATCCGCCCATCGACTATCAGGATATCCACTACTACGCGGCCCCGAAAAAGAAGCCGAGCCCGAAGAGTCTGGATGAAGTGGATCCCAAACTGCGGGAGACGTTTGAAAAGCTGGGGATTCCCCTGGAAGAACAGAAATGGCTGGCTGGGGTGGCTGTGGATGCAGTGATGGACTCGGTTTCGGTGGCGACCACCTACCAGGAAGAGCTGGAGCGGCTGGGCATCATCTTCTGCCCGATTTCCGAGGCCATTCAAAAGCACCCGGATCTGGTGCGCAAATATCTGGGTTCGGTGGTGCCCTACACGGACAATTTTTTTGCCGCCTTGAACTCGGCGGTGTTCAGCGATGGTTCGTTCTGTTATGTCCCGCCCGGGGTGCGCTGCCCCATGGAACTCTCCACCTATTTCCGCATCAACGCGGCCAAAACCGGTCAGTTTGAGCGCACCCTGATCATTGCCGACGAAGGTGCCTACGTCAGCTACCTGGAAGGATGTACCGCACCGATGCGGGACGAGAATCAGCTCCATGCCGCGGTGGTTGAACTGATTGCCCACAAGGATGCCGAGATCAAATATTCCACCATCCAGAACTGGTACCCGGGCGATGAGGAAGGCCGGGGCGGCATTTACAATTTTGTTACCAAGCGCGGCATCTGCTTGGGCGACAATTCCAAGATTTCCTGGACCCAGGTGGAAACCGGTGCCGCTATCACCTGGAAGTACCCCAGCGTAATTTTGAAAGGGGACAACTCGGTGGGCGAATTCTACTCGGTGGCCATGACCAACAACTACCAGCAGGCCGACACCGGGACCAAAATGATTCATATCGGCAAAAACACCCGCAGTACCATCGTCTCCAAGGGAATTTCGGCTGGTTACAGCAATAATTCCTACCGGGGACTGGTGAAGGTGATGAAAGGGGCGGACAACGCCCGCAATTTCTCCCAGTGCGATTCGCTGTTGATCGGGGACAAGTGCGGGGCGCACACCTTCCCCTATCTGGAGGTTCACAACAAGAGCGCTCAAATTGAGCACGAAGCCACCACCTCCAAAATCGGCGAAGATCAAATTTTCTACCTGAATCAGCGGGGCCTGGAGACCGAGGATGCCGTGGCCATGATTGTCAACGGTTACTGCAAAGAGGTCATCCGGGAACTGCCCATGGAATTTGCCGTGGAAGCTCAGAAGCTCCTGGCGATCAGCCTGGAAGGTAGCGTCGGTTGATCTGGAAAAACTGAAGGCAACAGAGAAAAGCAAGAGAGGAAGTCCGATGTCCGATAAAAACAAGTCCGTATTACTGGAAATCAAGAATTTAAGGGTGGCCGTCGAAGGGACCGAGATCCTGAAGGGGGTCGATCTAACCATTGAACCGGGGAGAATCCATGCCATCATGGGTCCCAACGGTTCCGGCAAATCGACCCTGGCCAATGTGCTGGCCGGACGGGAAGAGTACGAAGTTCTGGAAGGCGAGGTGTACTACAAAGGGAAGGATTTGCTGGAAATGGCGCCGGAGGAACGGGCCCGGGAAGGCATTTTCCTGGCCTTTCAGTATCCGGTGGAAATTCCCGGCGTCACCATAGCCAACCTCCTGAAGACGGCGGTGAACGAAATCCGCCAGCATCGGGGTCAGGAACCCCTGGATGCCATTGAATTCTTGAAGCTGGCCAAAGAGCGGCTGAAGCTGGTTCAGATGGACCCCAAGTTTTTGAATCGCGCGGTGAACGAAGGCTTCTCCGGCGGCGAAAAGAAGCGGAACGAAATTTTTCAGATGGCGGTGCTTGAACCCACCCTGGCCATTCTGGACGAAACCGACTCCGGTCTGGATATCGATGCCCTGCGTATTGTGGCCAATGGGGTCAATGCGTTGCGCGGACCGGAACGGTCTTTTCTGGTCATCACCCATTACCAGCGCCTGCTGAATTACATCGTTCCCGATGTGGTCCACGTGATGCTGGATGGACGGATCGTCAAGTCCGGTGATAAACAACTGGCCCTGGAGCTGGAAAAGCAGGGCTACGACTGGCTGAAGGAAGAAGCTCAGGAAGTGAATGCCTGAGCCAACCCTTTAACCCTCAACCCAGGAATCTGGTTATGGAGCAGAAACAGGTGAGCAAAACACAACCCATAGATTGGTATCTGTCCCTGTACGAAATTTTTAAGAACCGGCTGAACGGCAGCACCCGATTGCCGTTTCATCAGCTGCGCGAGCAGGCCATTCGCCGGTTTGCCGAAGTGGGCTTTCCAACGACGCGAAACGAGGAATGGAAATACACCAACATCGCCCCGTTGTTAAAGCATCATTTTCAATTACCGGAAGAAGTAGGCGCGGTTTCCGAAGGTGATCTGGAGCGCCACCTCTGGGGCGAGGCTTCGCGCAACCGGATTGTTTTTCTCAACGGGCGTTTTTCGGGCGAGCTTTCCCGCTGGGATTTCCCCGAAGGCATTCTGGTCTGCAGCCTTCAGGAGGCTTTTACCCGCTATCCGGAACTGGTCGAAAAATATCTGGGCCGGCAGGTGGATTTTCAGAACGAACCCTTCGCCGCCCTGAACACCGCTTTTTCCGGCGATGGGCTGTTCCTGCATGTGCGGGAAAATGTGGCGGTCCGAGAGCCGCTGCATGTGCTCTAC
>RFHE01000340.1 GCA_003696445.1 Calditrichota bacterium
CAGTTCCTTCTCGAGGCGGTGCTGATCTGCCTGGTGGGCGGCATCCTGGGTTTAATCAGCGGGGTGGCGCTCGCCGGACTGGTGGCGGTTTCGGCAAACATGCCGATTAAACTCCCCCTGTGGTCGGTGATCGCTGCGCTGGGCGTGACCAGCCTGGTAGGCATTACCGCCGGCCTGTACCCGGCCTACAAAGCCGCATACCTGAACGTCATCGATGCGCTGCGCTACGAGTAAGCCTTTCCAGGCAGGTCAAGGCGCGACCGTTTCACGTGAAACACCGCTACCGGCCCGCCGGTGCTTTTCCAGGTAAACCAGCAACACGGCCATGTCGCTCTGGCGGACGCCGGAAATGCGCATGGCCTGGCCCAGCGACCGAGGGCGAATGCGGGCCAGCTTCTCCCGCGCTTCAGCAGAAAGGGAGGGAATCGCCTGGTAATCCAGGTCTTCCGGAAGCAAGGTGTTTTCCATGCGCCGGAACTTCTCCACCAGCTCGGCCTGACGCGCCAGATAACCGGCGTACTTGATGCGAAACTCCACTTCGGCAATGCTGGCCGGCTGCACCGAAGGGGCCTCCGGCAAGCGCAGCAACAACTCCGCCAGCCGAACCTCCGGCCGCTTGATCACCCGCTCGATCGGCATGCTCTGCTCGATGGGGGCGCTACCCAGCTCCCCGGCATACCCGTTAAACTGTTCGGGCGAAATGGAGGTCTCCCCCACCCACTTCTCCAGCCGGGCAATCTCCTCCCGCCGGGCCAGCATTCTCTCGTACACCGCTTCGGGTAACAATCCCGCCCGGTAGCCTTTTTCCATCAACCGCAGGTCTGCATTGTCGTGGCGCAGCAACAGACGGAACTCCGCCCGGGAGGTAAACATCCGGTAGGGCTCCAGGATGGTTTTGTTGATCAGGTCGTCGATCAGCACGCCGATGTAGGCCTCCGAGCGATCCAGAACCAGCGGCTCCCGGTCCAGCAGCTTGAGGGCCGCATTGAGGCCGGCCATTAACCCCTGCGCCGCCGCCTCCTCGTAACCGGAGGTGCCATTAATCTGACCGGCAAAATAGAGCCCCGACACCGGCTTGGTCTCCAGGGTGGGATGTAGCTGAAAAGACGGGAAGAAATCGTACTCCACAGCGTAGCCCAGGCGGAGAATCTGGGCCCGCTCCAACCCGGGGATGGTGCGCAGGGCGCGCTCCTGCACGTCTTCCGGGAGACTGGTGGAAAAGCCGTTCACGTACACTTCCGGATTGTCGAAGCCCTCCGGCTCCAGAAAAATCTGATGGCGCTCCTTATCGGCAAAGCGCACCACCTTGTCCTCGATGGACGGGCAGTAGCGCGGCCCCACCGCCTTGATGACGCCGGTGTACATGGGCGAGCGATCCAGCCCGGAGCGCAACAGTTCATGGGTCTGGGCATTGGTGTAGGTGATGTAGCAACTGAGCTGAGGCCGGTCTATGGCCTCGGTCTGAAAGGAGAATGGTGTCGGGGGATTGTCCGGCACCTGTTCGTCCACCTTCGAGAAATCGATGGAAGCGATGTGCACCCGCGGCGGGGTGCCCGTTTTCAGCCGGCCGGTCTGGAAACCCAGGGCCACCAGGCGCTCGGTCAACCCGGTCACGGCCTGTTCGCCGGCGCGGCCGCTCTGAAAATTTTTCAATCCGATGTGAATGCGGCCGTTAAGGAAGGTTCCGCAGGTCAGAATGAGGGCCCGGCAGGGGATTTCGCTGCCGTCCTCCAGCACGGCGGCCGCCACCCGCCCGCGCTGGACCTGCAGGCCACAGACCGAGCCCTCCAGCACGTCCAGGTTGGGCTGGGCCAGAACCCGCCGCTGGGCTTCGCGCATGTAAGCCAGCCGGTCGGCCTGGGCCCGTGGCGACCAGACCGCCGGCCCCTTGGAGCGGTTGAGCATCTTGAAATGGATGCCGGTGGCATCGATGATTTTGGCCATTTCGCCGCCCAGGGCGTCGATTTCCCGCACCAGATGGCCCTTGGCCAGGCCACCGATGGCCGGGTTGCAGGACATCTTTCCGATGGTGTCCTTCTTCAGGGTCACCAGGGCGGTTTTCAATCCCAGTCGCGCGGTGGCCAGCGCCGCTTCGATGCCGGCATGCCCGCCACCGGCCACAACCACATCGTATCTATTCATCTTCCCCGATCCTGTGTTTCACCGTTTCACGTGAAACATCGGCGTTATTTGCCGATGCAAAAGTTGGCGAAAATATGATTCAACACGTCCTCGCTGGTGGTTTCGCCGGTAATTTCGCCCAGCGCATCCAGGGCATAGCGCAGATCCACGGCCACAATCTCCTCGGGCGCTCCCTGGGCGATGGCCCTCAGCCCGCCCTCCAGCGCATCCAGGGCCCGCCGCAGGGCATCCCGATGCCGCGCGCTGGTGACCACGATTTCTTCGCTCTCTAAACCCGCATCCCCCACCACCAGCTCCTTGATAGTGCGCTTCAGCTCCTCCAGACCTAGCGCACGCAGAGCCGAAATGGTCACCACCGGTAAACCGGTAGCCTCCAGCCGGCCCAGCAGCTCCCCGTTCCGGCCCAGATCAATCTTGTTAGCCACCAGCACAAATTGCACCTCCTGGCGATGGGCGGCGACAATCTCCAGCAGCGCTTCGTCGTCCGCGTCCGGCGGTTCGGCAGCGGAAAACAGGGCC
>RFHE01000341.1 GCA_003696445.1 Calditrichota bacterium
CTACCGGAAAAACTGTGCCCACGTGGGCCAGGTGCAAGAGGTGCTCATCGAGCAGGAGTACACCAAGAAATCCCCCGAGTTTTTCCAGGGCCGTAACGACGGCAACAAGATTGTCGTTTTCCCGCGTGGCCCCTACCGGGCTGGCCAGTTCGTTCAGGTCCGCATTCTGGAAGCAACGCCCCATGCCCTTCGAGGCGAGGTGGTGTCCGTGTTGCACAAGTAACCTTCTGCCATCCGGCAGAATGCCGCCTGATTTTCCTCTACCAGCCGCCCCCTGCTGTTAACCTACTGATTCGCTTCAAAGTCGCGCTCCAGGTTGTTCGCGGTAGTATTGCCGCCCCCCTCCGGCCATCGTGGGTTATGCGACGCCTCTGCCTGGCGGCGCTGCCAGGGGTGAAAGACGGAAAAATCCCGCGCCTGTGAACCCCTGGGAGCTTTTTTGCTTTTAATTAAAATCGGGTAAGGCGGGATGTTTTTACCCTGTCTAAAAGGCTCGGGAAGTGAAAATATTGGATTTGAAATGTGGCCGTTTTCTGGTAAACTTCGGACAGGACGGAAACAGCGAGGCACGAACAACAATCAGCAGGGAGAACGCAGGATGGGCCGATTGCGTCAAGCCCCGGGATGGCCGGGCGTTCTGGTGCTAAGTGTTTTGTTCTGTATGTTGACCACCCAGGCCGTTTTTGGCCAGTATTTTGGGCGCAATAAAGTGCAATACGAAGCGTTTCGTTTCCATCAGTTTGAGACGGAACATTTCCGGATCTTTTTCTACCCGGAAGAGCAGCAGGCTGCTTTCGACGCCGGCCGCATGGCCGAGCGCTGGTATTTCCGCTACTCAAAATTGTTTCGCCATGAGTTTAATGTCTTGAAACCGATCATTTTTTACGCCGACCATCCCGATTTCCAGCAGACCAACGCGATCAGCGGTTTAATCGGTGAGGGCACCGGCGGTGTCACCGAAGCCCTGAAGAACCGGGTGGTGTTGCCCTTCACCGGCTACTACCACGAAAACGACCACGTCCTGGGGCATGAGCTGGTGCATGCCTTTCAGTACGATATGGCTCAAGCCGGGGGTGTTCAGGGGCTGTTTGCCCTGAATCAATTGCCGCTCTGGGTGGTTGAGGGGCTGGCCGAATACCTGTCGGTTGGGCGCAACGATGCCCACACCGCCATGTGGATGCGCGATGCCCTGCTCTACGACCATTTGCCCACGCTGGAGCAATTGTCCCGGGATCCACGGTTTTTCCCTTACCGTTACGGCCAGGCGGTGTGGGCCTACATCGGCGGCCGCTACGGGGACAGTACGGTGGTGCGCCTCTACCGGGCCGCGACCAAGGGGGGCGTGCAGCTGGCCGTTCGGGAAGTGCTCGGTCTGGGGCTGGATACCCTTTCCAGCGACTGGAAAGCCGCCGTCCACAAGCTGTACACCCCCTTGCTGGAGGGTCGTTCCCACCCGGAGGATGTGGGCAGGGAGTTGCTGAGCAAAAAAACCGGTGCGGGCGAAATCAATCTGGCGCCGGCGGTGAGCCGCGATGGCCGCTACGTGGCCTTCATTTCTCAGAAAGACCTGTTTTCCATCGACTTTTTTATGGCCGATGCCCATAGTGGAAAAATTCTGCGCAAAATCGGAGATGCCAGCCGGGACCCGCACTTCGACGAACTCAGCTTCATCAGCACCTCCGGCACCTGGTCCCCGGACGACCGCCGGTTTGCCTTTGTGGTCTTCTCCCAGGGGGACAACCTGCTGGTGATTACCGATGTGGAGAGCGGTCGGATTCTGAAGAAGAAAAATTTTAAGGAAGTGGGTGCCATTACCCAGCCGGCCTGGTCGCCGGACGGACGCTACATTGCCTTTTCGGGAATGGCCGGCGGGCTGAGCGATCTGTATCTGTGGGACCTGAAGACCGATTCCCTGATTGCGCTCACTGCGGACCGTTACGCGGAAATGCAGCCGGCCTGGTCCCCGGATGGGCAAAAACTGGCCTTTGTGACCGACCGCGGGCCACTGACCAACTTCGACCTGCTCACCTCCGGCCCGCCGCAAATCGCCATCATGGATCTAAAGACCCGGAAAATTGAGCCGTTGGTGCTGTTCCCGCGGGGTAAGCACATCAATCCCCAGTTCTCCCCGGATGGCCAGGCCCTTTACTTTATCTCCGATCAGGATGGGTTCAGCGATATTTACCGCTACACGTTTCGGGACAGCAATTTGGTTCGCATCACCCGCCTGGCTACCGGTGTGAGCGGTATTACCGGCCTGTCCCCCTCGTTGAGTGTGGACCCCAGCAGCGGCCGCCTGCTGTTTTCGGTGTATCAGAACGGCCATTACAACATTCACGTGCTGGAGCCCGACAAGGTGGTTGGCGAGCCGGTGGAGAACATTTACGCCGAGCCCGGACCGGCAGCCCTGCTGCCCCCTTATCCGGTGTACGTGCCCTCGGTGGTGAGCCGTTATCTGGCCAACGCCAGGGACGGGCTGCCCGAGCAGAAGACCTTTTCCGTGGAACCTTACCGGGCAAAACTGGCCCTGGATTACATTGGCCAACCCACCATCGGCATTTCGGTGGACCGATTCGGCACCTCGCTGGGGGGTGGGGTAAGCATGTTCTTCAGCGATATGCTGGGCAACCGGGTGCTGGGGGTGGCTCTGCAGGCCAACGGTACGGCCAAGGACATCGGCGGCCAGGTGTTCTACCTGAACCGGCGGCACCAGCTGAACTGGGGTGTGGCGGCTGCCCACATTCCCTACCTGTTTATCCAGAATTCGATCAGCAGAGTGAATGTGAATCTGGGCGGACAGGTCTTTCCCGGCCTCCTGATTCAGGAACTCCGCCAGCGGGTTTTTCTTGATGAGTTGGGCCTTCTGTTCCAGTATCCGGTTTCTACCACCCGTCGCTTCGAATTAAACAGCAGCTTTACGCACATCAGCTACGACAATGAGCTGGAGAGCATTGTGACGGTCGGGGGGCAGATTGTGACCCGAGACAAAACCAGCCTCCCCACGCCTCCTTCGCTGAACCTGCTGGATCTTTCTGCGGCTTATGTGGGGGATAACGCCGTGTTTGGTTTTACCTCGCCCATCAAGGGGTCCCGCTTCCGGTTCGAGGCCGGTCCCACTGTGGGCGATCTGGGTTACATTACGGTACTGGCCGACTATCGCAAATACTGGTTTTTTAACCCGGTAACCCTGGCCTGGCGCGGCCTTCACTACGGCCGGTACACCAAGGATGCCGACAGCGGGCGGCTGAACCCGCTGTTTTTGGGTTACGAGAACTTCATCCGGGGATATTCGGTGGGTTCATTCGAATCCAGTGAATGCACGCCCACCGAGGACGGCAGTTGTCCGGAATTCGACCGGCTGGTGGGTTCAAAAATTGCCGTGACCAATGTAGAATTGCGCATTCCCCTGTTTGGTACCGAGAGTTTCGGGCTGATCAATTTTCCCTTCTTCCCTACCGAGCTGGCGCTGTTTACCGATGCCGGGGTGGCCTGGACGGAGGATGAGAAACCTACCATTAAGTTCGTGCGCCGATCCACCGAACGCATTCCGGTGGTCAGTTCCGGAGCCAGCCTGCGGGTGAATATGTTTGGTTACTTGGTGTTCGAGACTTACCTGGCCTATCCCTACCAGCGGCCGGATAAAGGCTGGCACTTTGGATTCCAGATTCTGCCCGGCTGGTAAGGGACAGGGCAAATAGCAAAAACGCTGGCTGGCCAAAAGCCCATTGGCCATACAGGGTGGGGGGCTTGCACCGATCGGAATTTAGCGTCCGGTAGGATGGCGGCTCGAGCTTTGCTCCGGCCATCTGCCTAAAGAATTTGCCCAGAACGGGGAAGGCCCTATTCCCGAGCTCAATTACGCGAGGCGCTTTTCGCTTGTGGGTTGGTCCGCACCCGCAGTTGGTTTTTGGTACGCCGAGGATTTCGGCGGATTAACACGCTTTTCCAATCTGGCGAAACAATCTGGTGGAGGAGCTCCCGCCATTTGGACAGGCAGAAACAGCGCAACCTCTCCTGGTGGATTTGCCAGTACAAAACAGCCTTGCACGCCTTTTGGGAAGCGTGCAAGGCTCGGGAAGAGGTGTTACTGGATAGCCGAATGTTCCGGCCGAGAAGTATTACTCCTTTTCCAGCACATCGTTTACCCAGGTGAGGGCGGCCATCATGGAGGGTAGGCCGAGGGTAGGCAGGGACATTAAAGCCACGTGGCGAATTTCTTCCGGCGTGGCTCCGGCGGCCAGCGCTTTCCGGGTATGAGAATGGACACCCCCTTCCAGCCGTGCGCCAATGCTGATGGCCAGTTTTACCAGCGCACGGGTTTTCTCATCCAGCGGACCGGCGCCATGAACCGCTGCGCCCAGAGCCTCGTAGGCTTTGCCCACCTCGGGGAAATCGGTCATGAACTTTTTGTACGCCTTTGGAATACCGTTGGCCATAATGCTTCTCCTTTCCATTGTCGAAATAAATTTAACTGAATTAAAGCGAATTGCTTTGAAAATGCAAATCGGCAAAAAAGTGGGTCCCTCCCAAAGCTGCGGTGAAAGGACCCGATGAATCCATGAGCGAACACCGACAAAGATGGAGCCTTGCCTGTTTAAATTACTGGCTTAACACCCGCCCGGTGGAATGGCCTCCCCTCGATCCAGGGCTTCCAGATAGGCAATGATGGCATCGATTTCGTAATCGGACAGGTGAAAATTGGGCATGGCCGTGGCCGGTTTCACCGCTTTGGGATTGCGTAACCACAGGCGCAGGGTAACCCGTGCCGGGTCATCCACTCGCTGGGTGATACCATCCAGTTTGGGAGCGACCAAGGCACCACGCCCGCCAATTTGATGGCATTGGCGACACCCGTAGTCTTGAACCAGCCGGGCCCCGCACCCAGGCGTGGCGGCCACCTTTTTGCTCAAATTCAGTATAAACCGAGGTGGCGCAACGCTGAACCAAATGACGATGAGCACCACCACAACGGCGATTGCCAAGACCCATTTTTTCTTCATTGCAGGTATCCTTTCTCACGACGAAGGGGAGGGCGCCCCCTGCAGGGGGCAAACCCTCACACTTCAATGGATACCGGTTCCGCATGACCTACTTTAACCAGTCTAACACGGGTGTCGTAGAAGGAAGCAGACCCGCCGATCAGGTCCTGGAGGCACACGTTTTTCAGAGCCGGATCCAGACGCATGGCTGCATTGGGGCACAGGCCTTTGCGGCGGCGGGGGTCTCCTTCTACATGCTGGCCGTCCACAAGGACGTCGTTAGCGCCATAGGCCCAGTGACCAAAGTGCCACGATACGGTCACCGTTCCAGGTCGAATCCCTTCGGTCAGGTAAATTTTGCCTTCCATGGGTATCTTTTGCCCATTTTTCAAGTCCCATAATCCATCTGGATTGGTGGCCGAGATCAACCGAACCACGTCGTTTTTCTTTAGGCCCAGCTCCCGGGCAGTGCGCGGGTTAATCCAGATGGTGTTTTCAGACTTGATGGTGGACAGCCAGTAATCGGTAGGCAGGGTCCGGGACTGTCCGCCAAGGATGTCCTTGTGGGTAATTAAACGCAAGGGGAAGTCGGTGTCGTCCACCACCGATCCATCGTAAGCTTTGGGTGGCTCGACCACGGCCAGTCCGGAAAAGCGCTTTCCAGTGTAGGAGTGGTGGGTCAGGGCGACAGACTCCACGTACAGGTTGAACATCTTACCAAATTTGTGGGGGACTTTGTCTCCGCTCTCCTGATATTTCTGGTAGTCTTCGTAGCGGCCGCCCCGGTTGAGCACATAGACCACTTTCTTCCACCAGTCGGTTCCGCTGGCATCGACGACAGCCCTTCGCCACTTGGCTTCATCGAACACGGCTTTGGACAGGTGGGCCCGTGCCTTGCGGAAGATATCCAGTTCTTCTGCGTTGGCATCGGGAACGGCATCGCCCGGCTTATCCCCGGCAGCAATATTGGCCACCATTTTCAGGTAGAAATCTTCCATGCGTTTGAAGGGCATGCCGGGGCCAAAGCCGTTTTCGCCATACCCGGGCAGCCCCAGCTTTTCGGCAATGGCCAGCATGATCGTTTCCATGCACACGTGCATCTCTTCGCCGAACACAGTTACCTTTTCCACCTTGGATTCCACGGCCGGCTGGCGCACCTTGCTGCCCCGGGTGGCAGCGATGGGGGTTTGATGGGGCGTTCCCCAGCGTTCCCAGATGGCCAGATCCGGGAAGAGATAATCCGCGTACATGGAGGTTTCGCCGATGACGATGTCGCAGGCAAAAAACAGGGGCAGCTTCTCCACGTCCACCAGGGTTTCGATGGCCTTATGAGCGCCGGGAGCGGCAAAGGCCGGTGTGCCTTTGTGGAGAAACATGACCTTTACGGGATAAGGATAACCATCGGCAACGGAAGGGATGATCTCCTGGTAAACATTGCCGGTGTGCGGAAACCAGGGACGTTTAGCCGGATAACCTTTCTCACGAAACAGGGTGCTTTGCTCGTAATAGGATTTTTCGCGGGTCAGTTTATGGCCAAAGGCGGTCAATTTACCGGGATGCAGCCCTTTGGTCACCGGAAATGGCTGACCGGGTTTGCTGCCATCCTCGTGCCAGTGGCCACCGCCTACCATTAACCCACCTTTCCAGTCGGCATTACCTACCAAAAGGTTTAAGGTAATAATGGCCTGACCGTTGTAGTAGCCGTTGGTATGTTGAACCGGTCCACGATACAGTTCCGCCACCGACTGTTTGCCGTGGCTGGCGAATTCACGGGCAACCTCAATGATGTCCTGTACCGGAATGCCGGAGGCTTCGGCCCATTCGGCCAGAGAGCGGCTCATGGCATAATCGTAGAGCAATTTGAAGGCAGTTTTCACCCGGATGCCATGGATGGTTCCCTCGTAGAAGAGGTCTCCTTCTACCGGGGTTTTGCCATTGGGCTCAACCGCGGCGGGCCGGCCGTTGTGCACCGCAACGAATTGGTCTTTTCCGCCCAGGCCGATTTCGGAGGCTCTGAGTAAAGCCCCCGGACCATCGGGTTCAATCTTAACCAGCCAAGTCGCATTGGTCCAGGTGGTTTCGTTGTCCTGGTGGGCTGCCGCTTTGTTGGCGTTCCTTAAATACCGTTCATCGTAAGCCCGATTTTCCAGCATCCAGCGAATCATGCCGTAGGCCAAAGCCCCGTCGCCACCAGGTTTAACCGGCAGCCACTTCCAGGCTTTGCCGGCCGTTTTGCTGAGCCGGGGATCGACCACCGCAAATTTTAATCCCCGATGAATGAGGTTATCTGTTGCCAGGGCGGACATGACCGGAGGGCCAAAGTTGGCTTCAGCAAAGCCGGTACCGAAGAAGATAATGAATTTGCTGTGGCGCAGGTCGGGCTTCATGTGGTCTTTCCCACCCGACCATTTACCCTTGTTATATTGGTCGGTCACCCTGGCAAAGGCAATGTGATGGCTCTGCTCGCAGATAGTGGTATGTTCCCACCAGTTGATGCTGCCGAAGCCACCTTTCATCCATCGTTTGGCGAACTCTTTGCGCCCATGCTCAATGCGACCGGCTACGAAAATAAACTGGTTGTTAATGGGGCCAAAATCGGGATGATCGGGATCGATCAACACATCCAGGTTACGGGCATATTTTTGTTTGAAAGCCGCAACGCTCATTTTGCCCTGGGCCACCGCCTTGGCGTCGCCGGCCATCTGCTTGGCCAGTTTAGGATCCCGTAATTTGTACAGATCCTTTAGCCCGGGCACCACCCGGTTCTCTTCGCCAGGCACATGGGCAAAAAGCTTGCCGCCATTGACGATTTCGTTAATGGCCTGGTCGAAGGAAATAACCTGCCACTTGTTTTCGCCCCGTTTCCCGGCTCGCTTCAATACCTTTACCACCCGGTAGGGATCGTAAAGGCTTTGAATACCGGCCTGGCCTTTGGGGCAAATGCCGCCGTCCACTTTGGAGCCTACTTTCAAGGGCGTATTGTAGGGCAGATGAACGACCATCGTCTGAGGGGAATAGGGATTACCATCGATTTTAACGGCTACCCCATCCTGTATTTTAACCCGAATGGGACAACCCGTATGGCACTGTAGGCAAACCGAGTGAATCTGGTGGTCGGGTTCGTTGAGATGATATTCGCTGTACTGACCTCGCGGCCCCAGGCCGGTGCGCACCAGAGCACAACCGGTTTGAGACAGTGCCGCAGCCCCACCAAGAAAAGCAACCGACTTCAAGAATTTCCGCCGATCGGGATTGAACTCTATTTTTTTCTGTTCCTTTTTCATGACGCACCCACCTCATTGTTTTGTTCGAACATGGGTAACAGACCATAGGCTAACGTAAAGAGGAAGATGACAAAGGCAATCATTCCTATCGAGGTCACCCATTCACCAGGGCTGGGAAAATAGGAGAAAGCCAGGCGAGGGTGATTGTCGAAGACATGTTCCAAGCCCGGAATGGGTGGGGTTACAAAGGCCGGGATGACCAGATTGAAGCGGACGCTAATGATGCCGATAACGCCGGACAACCCGGCAACGGCCAGCCAGAAAACCGAATCCCGCTTGAAAATGTAGATCAAAATGGGGACCAGGACGGCAAGACCCATCTGGCCAAACCAGAATACATACCAGTAAGGACCAAAGAGAATGGCATCCAGCACCTTGATGTGATCGGGAATGCCGCCGTAGTAACCGACCAGGAATTCGGCCAGCATCAACAGCAGATCGATGCTGAGAAACAGGATAAACCAGGTTGCCAAGCTTTGTACAATGGATTTGTATTCCGGGTCGTTACGATCGCCCAGGAAGGCATAAAGGAAAGTCATTAAAGCTGCACCGGAAACCAGTGCCGAAACCAGAAAAATGATGGGAAAAATTGGCGAATACCAATAAGGCCTGGCTTTAACGACCGCAAAAATGGCACCTGTTCCTCCGTGGACGCCGATGGCCACGGGAATGCCGATGGCGCCCAGAATGGCTGCCCAGCGCAGGCTGCGACGATAAAGCCGCTGTTTTTCTTCGCTGGAGCGAGGCGTGGGGGTGCCGGCGGCAACCAGCTGATAAAAGCTCTTGCGCCAGCCGGTGGAGCGGTCACGCAACTCAGCCAGGTCGTAGCGCATTAACAGCCAGGTTTCCAGCAAGACGATGACGATGTAGAAGATGTAAAACAGGCTTTCCCAGGCCAGAACCGACGTGTAGTTCCAGTGAATAAATACATTCAGAAAGCGCCAGGGATGGCCCAGGTCCATCCAGACAAACGCCAGGCCGGTAACCAGCGCAAACACCGCCGACAGTAGGGCCAACCGTCCCGCTTTTTCCACGTTTTTCTGTCCAAACACATAGATCAGTGTAGAGAACAGAAAACTCCCAGCGGAAAGGCCGATAAAGTAGATATAGAAGGCCACCCAGGCGCCCCAGGGCACGCTGCTGGAAAGCCAGGTTATTTTAATGCCCACAATTAATCGCCATACCAGTGCGGCAAGGCCAATTAGGCCAGCCACACCGGAACTAACATATACCCATTTGGGAATTGGTTTTTTCATCGCTTACCTCCTTATTGCTGAAATCAGCCGAAGGTTTTTGTTGTCTGTTTACATCAGATAATAGACTTTGGGGCGCGTGCCCAATTCTTCTTTCAGCCGCATGACATTCGGCTGAGCAATCAACTCAGACACCAGGCTGTCGGGATCGTTGGCATCACCGAAGAAGGTGGCTCGTCCAATGCAAGAAACCACACACATGGGCAGCAGCCCTTTTTCAATCCGGTGCAGGCAAAAATGGCATTTGCGGGCATTGCCCACCGGCGAGCGGCCCTCCGGGCGTTTCCAGTCCAGGCCATATTCCATGGTATCGACCTGTTCGTAGGGCTGGAGGCCAAGAAAGCCCACATCTTCGGTGTAATATTCACCCCAGTCGAAGGTTCGTGCATTGTAGGGGCAGGCTGTAAGGCAATATCGGCAGCCGATACAGCGGTTGTAATCGATCACCACCACACCATCCGGGCGCTTGTAAGTAGCATTAACCGGACATACCGGCGTGCAGGGAGGATTTTCGCATTGCATGCAAGGCCGGGGAATAAAGCGCCGGTGGACGTTGGGATACTCACCCACCTCTTCTTCGATGACCGGCCGGTACATCACCCCCGGGGGTAGTTTGTTTTCTGCAATGCAGGAAACGGTACAGGCATGGCAGCCCACGCACTTGCGCAGGTCGATAACCATGGTCCATTTCCGTTGTTCCAGTGGTTTTTTTAGGGCCCGTTGCAGATCACGCATCATGCGCACCAGCGGGTCTTCCTCTGGGCTGGGCTCGGGCAGTTCCGGAAGATCCACCTGTGCCAGCGCCTCATCGGCCAGCGCGGCAAAATTATCCTTAAACAAGATGGGCATAAGCAGGGAGGCGAACACCCCGCTTCCCAGCTTCTTCAAAAACTCCCGCCGGTGAACATCGACCTCCGAAGCTGCACTTCCGTTTTGGGTTTTTTCCTGAATGACTTCCATCGTTCACCTCGCGTGCTGAGTTATGGTTTTTGTTTAGTACTTGAGGAAAAAGGTCAATCGCGGAACCACATCCGAATCGATGCTAACACCGTTCACATCATCGTAGGTAATCCACTCCACATTGGGCATAAGGTGCAACTTCTTTTCCACGGCCACATCAAGACCACCGACCACAAATGTGCTTTTGGCCTCAGCAAAAGGCAGATAAGAGATTTTGGGGCCGTTGGGATTAGGGTCGAACATGCGATCCACTCGGGCGAATACGTTTACTTGAGGGGCCACTTTGGCCACCGCAAATACCGAACCCAAATTCAAATCTAGGTCATCGGCTTCGGGGTCATCGATCTGGCGCTTTTGATAAGTGTATTGCACGCCAATCCGACCCGCCTCGCTGCGAAAAGCAGCAAAACCCTGCAGGGTGTAAATGTCGTTGGAACCAGGCAGGTCATTGTAATCGCCATAGGCTTGAATAACCACATTTTCCGTGGGGAAGAAGCTCAGCGCCAACATCCCCTTTTTGCCTTTGTTGGAATCGGACTTTGACCCACTTCCATTACCTAACATCAAATGATACTTTACCTTCTTATCGGCACTGAGTGCGCCTTTGACGGCGATACCGAACTCGCGGGAAGGACCTAATTTCTGCAAATCGACCGGCGTTTTTTCCACCGCACGATATCCCCAGATGTGCTCAATCAGATCAAAGGTCGGCGAAGGGGAAATTCCACCCACGATTTCGGTAAGGCCGGATTTCCACTTCACATAGGCGTCTTTAACAAACGGGGTCATATTGCCTGAGCTGAAGTCGCCCGGGGAATTCATCTCGAAGCGAACCCGCATGGATAGGTGTTCACTTAAACCTTTATCATAAGTGAAGTAAATCCGCCGTACCCAGAAGCCGTTTAAATCCTCAATGTCGGACCGATGGTTGGCAGCAATCCAGTAGTAGTCTCCGAAAACCAGGCCGCTGATTTTACCAGCATTGGATTCGCCAGCCCACAGGCTGAGCACGGTAGAGAGCAGGAACAGCAGAATCAGGATCCATCTCAGCGACTTCATTGCTGAATACCTCCGTCTTTTAATGATCCGGTTTCAGATATTTGGGTGTGTAAGCCTTTTTTAAATTCAATGAAACTTTGCCCTAACGAGCGCGCCAGCGTTAGTAGCCGCCGCCCACCAAAAAGCAACAGCGCCACCAGAACAACGAGTAGTATTTCAGCACCACCGAATCCAAACATAGCCTCTCCTTAAAATTTTAACTTCGCTTTTGCCTATTTCCTTTCTGCTACCAAGCTGCTTCATTTTGGGCACATTTTAGCGGCGGCACCATTAAAGTGGAATGATTGCGGTCAGGTAAAAAACTGATTTTGGTCAGGTTTTTAGCGAGTCGCATTGTTGGCCAGGGCGTTGAGTCGGCTCGGGTCACAGATCCTAATCTGCCGGCCGCCGCCCAGAATACCCTGGCGCCGGAACTGAGCCAGAACCCGCGAGAGGGTGCTGGTTGTGGTGTGGGTCAAGTTGGCCAAATCTTTTCGGGTGAGCTGGATTTGCAGATAGCCCCGCTCGTCGGTTCCAAATTTTTCTTTAAGTAGAAGCAACGCTTCGGCAATGCGCTGGGGGCTGTTTTTACGGGTCAGGCCGGCAATCTTATCCTCTACGGCATCCATTTCCAGACAGAGAGAACGGAGAATGTTTAGCGACAGGCTTGGATCCTCCTTTAGGGCGTCCTTGAGAGCGCTTTTGGACAGATAAACCCCCTGTGTGGGTTGAATGGCCACTGCGCTGCTGGTAAACACAGGGTGATGCATGAGCGCTTGGAGACCCAGCACCTCTCCCGGGCGGGCCAAGGAGATGATCTGTTCCTCTCCACCACTGAGACGGCGGGTGATTTTTGCCGCGCCGTTGAGCAGGCAGTACAGCCGGTCTGCCGGATCACCTTCCTTCAGGATGCATTCTTGAGACTGATGAGTCGCCGGAACCAGACCGGCCTCCAGCCTGGCCAGGATCTGGTCGTTGCATCCATGGAACAGGGTAATATTTCGCAAGACATCTTTACCCGAAGCAAAGGTTGATGAACCAGTCCCCTGAGCAGTAAACTTCAATGGTTTTGATCCCGAATTATTTGTGTTTTTTTAAAAAACTCGGCTTTAAAATAAAATCCATTGATTCAGGAAAACATGACTTGGGTCAGTAGCCGACCTGATTTAGGCTAAATTTGAGTCCTTATGGTCGGAAATTGCGCGAGGGTAAAGGGCAATGTTTGCAGGTGTTTGCCCCCAAGTGAGGCATAATGAGCTTTTTGACTTGCCAGTGTTTTCAGAGTGCTAAGGGTTTCAGTTTGAGAAGGGGGTAAGTTAACTCACCAGCTTTTTCACCCGCTGCCAGACGGCATCGAACATGGCTTCGGTGAGTTTGCCAGTAAAGGTATTTTGCTGGCTTGGATGGTAGGAGGCCAGCAGGGTGAGGTTCTGGTGGAAGTGAATTTCTTGAAGATGGGCAAAGGCCGGGCGAGGGCGGGGGATGGTAAAGCCTTTGTGGCTGAGGATTTGGAGCATTTGCTGGTAGGCAAGCTGACCCAGAGAGACGATTACCCGCATCCTGCTGAGCAGTTCAAACTCGGCGACGAGGAAAGGGCGGCAGTTTTGCAGTTCACTTTTTAGGGGTTTGTTTTGAGGGGGGCAACAGCGCAACAGGGCGCTGATGTAACAGTCGGTTAGCCGCAGGCCGTCGTCGCGGCTGTAGGATTTGGGTTGGTTGGCGAAACCGGCCCGATGGAGGGCCCGGTACAGCCAGTCCCCGGAACGATCGCCGGTAAACATGCGGCCGGTTCGGTTGGCGCCGTGGGCAGCCGGAGCTAAACCAACGATCCAGACCCGCGCATCGGGATCGCCAAAACCGGGAACCGGTTTACCCCAGTAGGTCCAATCCCGGAAGCGACGGGTCCGCTCGGCAGCCACTTTTTCCCGCCAGGCCACCAGTCTGGGGCATCGCCGGCAAGAAACAATTTCAGCGTTCAGCGCCTCCAGCGAGGTGGCTAATGGCCGGCTCTCGTCTTTCACCGGGCGGCCTCCTTGCGCTGGCGAAAGGCTGCCAGCACTTCCTGAAGAAATGGTTTGAGCTGAAAGGCGTAAATGTTATCCCAGCTGTATTCTCGAATGACCCGCCGGAAAAAGCGCTGGGTGGTGCAGCCTTTTACGAAGGCCATCAGCTTTTCGGCAATGCTTTCCGGAGGTTCATCGGGATCAAAAAAGCAGACCTCCTGCCCGCCAATTTCCCGAAACGGTGGGATGCTGGAGCAGGCAATGGGCAGTTTGATCATGCCAGCCTCCAGTAAGGGGATGCCAAAGCCTTCCTGCCAGCTGGGTAAAAATAGCACGTCGGCAATCAAATAGAGATCCCGCATGGTAATGCGGTCCGCGGTGAGTTTTTCGCCGCTGCGAAAGGTGTACTCGGCCATGATCAGCACATCGCGCTGGATGTTCAATTCTCTGGCCAGGCTGATCAGGCGGCGATAATAGTCCACCGTCTTGGGTTCGTGGGGATCGTAAGCTCCGGACACCAACAGACGCGCACCCACGTCCCGGTCCTGAAGGGCGCGTGTGACCCTGATGGACAGTTCAATATTTTTTCTGGGATGCAGGCGTGAAGGCTGCACCAGCAGAAAATCGGCCAGAAAAAGAGCTTCTTCCCGGATCAGGCGGACGGTGGCGGTATCCATTTGAAAAAAGCGGATCGGATCCACCCCGTTGGGAATTACCGCAATGTTGCATTTATCCCCATAAATGTTGCAAAACTGCCGCCGCCTGCTTTCGGAAATGGCCACGTAAAACACATTGGGGTGAGCCCTGTGCAATACATTCCAGGGTGGATGGAGCAGATGATCGGGTACATCCTGGTAAAAGTACGGCGAATCGTGATTCCAGCTGATCACCGGCAAGCGTTGTTCCTCGGCCAGTCGCAGGACGGCCAGGGTAAGCGGCAGGTTGTAACGCATGGTGAGGATGTTGTGAGCGATGAGCACGTCGAAATCGAGCAGGCTTTGAGAGAGATAGGTAAAGATTTCCCCAGCCAACTTCTCGACACCGGTGGGGTCCCCTTGCAACAACTTTTGATGGGCCCGCTGCACCCGGGGATGTCGGGAACCGAGCAAAGGATTGATTTCCACAGGGTACTCTTTGGTAAACTGAGCACCGGCCCCGGCAAAAATTTTCACCTTGTGAAAATAGCGGTGAAACAACGAGGCCTGCTGGCGCACCACCTCTTCCACGCCCCCCACCACCGGAGGGCAGGAATAGTGCATCAGAGCGATATTGAGCGATTTCATCTTTTCCCCATCTGGTTGCGGTTAGATGCGCTGGGCCTCATCAATCAAGTGAAGTAGTTTCCGCTCCAGTACTTCGTAAGAGAAGAACTGCCGGGCCAGTTCGTAGTTGGTTTCCACCATATGCTGCTTGCGCTTGGGATCGTTCAGGACCTCCCGGATTTTGTCAATAGTTTCTGAAGATACGAATCCGTCGAAGGAGATCACATCGAAGCCTTTTGGTTCAATATCGGCAATGTAAATGGAGTAGCGATTGACAACGATTGGTTTCTGGTAATAGATAGTTTCCAGAAAGGCGTTGCCGAAGCCTTCGTAACCGGAGGGATAGGTGACCAAGTCTGCACAACGGTACACATCGCCGATGGTGTAAATGCGCTGGCCGCTGCTGGTTTTCACCCGCCGCGGCCCCACCAGGTGATCGATGAACTCCAGGCGCACTCCTAGATTGTCCGCATATTCGCGAATTCGTTGCTGGTACAGATCGCCTTCATCGCCGGAAGCATGGGAGATGACCAGGGTGGGATTGGACAATTTTAGTTGAGCTACAATTTCAATGGCGCGCTCAATCCACTTGCGGGGAACCACCCGAGTTGGTTGGAGGATAAACAGGTCCTCCGGGCCAAGCCCCACCGTTTTCCGCAACTGCCGGCAGTAGGTGTCCGATCCACCAGGTGGATTGGCAAAATCGTAAACGTTTGGGATCAGCGTGTTGGAGATGCCCTTGCGATGGCTTAGCTGGATGCCGGCAAGAGAATTAATCACCACGTGCTGGATAGATTTGAGATCCGGCGGGAAAGCCATTTGTAGGAAGTCTTCGAACGCATTGATCAGGTATCGATTCCGTTCCCAGTAAAAATCGTGATGATGGGCGATGGTGGGAAAATTGGTTTCGGCAATCAATTCGGTCAAGGCCAGGCCCAGGGGCACATTCATGGGGATGGCCAGGGCGTTTTCGGGAATCAGTAGATCGATGTCGAAATAATTGATGAATTCGTACAATTTTTCTTTCAATTGATCTTTGATCTTGTAAATAAGCTCGGTAGTCTCCGCGGTGCGTGTCCGCTGGTGCACGCAGTTTTCATTAATCAATTGAATGTCGGGATGATCGAAGAAGGCCTCTTCCACCAGAAAGCTCCGTTCGGCGGGCCGATCCAGCAAACCGGCGAAATAAAAGCATTCGTAGTCGTTGCGCTCTAGAACCGCCGCCCATTTTTCAATTTCCAGAGAAACACCGTCGGTGCCGGCAATCCGGGTGGAAACGAAACCAATGTTTTTAAATCGCTTGCCCATGGCTATCTTCCGTAACTTACCGCTTTCGCTTAACCCTGATGGACCGCGCCGTTTTTCTGGTTGCTGCCGGTCTGGTTCACGTGGAAAGAACCCGTACGTTCACTGCCCGATCCCCTTTCATTTCCCGCCGCACGTCGAAGCCAACCTTTAAGCCTTCGCGTAACAACACATTGCGGGATTTAGGGTGCAGGTCGTTTTTGGAGAAATACAGGTCGTCCCCTTCTTCGGACTCAATGAAACCGTAGCCTTTCAGATGGTCGAACATTTTAATCACACCGCGTTGCATCCCGTTTCCTCCCTGGCTATTTTCTGAGCACCGGTTAAGTAAATGGGTTTTAATAATTTGAGAAATTTCCAGCTGCGAAACCAAGCGAAAATGTTTCCTTTACCCGAACCATGGAAGCTTACCTAAAGCGTCGCCTGCTGACCCTGCTTCCGGTTGTATTTGGGGTGGTTACCGGCGTGTTTTTACTCATTCACTTGATTCCGGGCGATCCGGTGGTGCTGATGCTGGGCGAGAATGCCCAGCCGGCCGACATTGAAGCCCTGCGCCATGCCCTGGGTCTGGATTTGCCCCTGTGGCAGCAATACTTGTTGTTCTGGCAACAGTTGTTGCAGGGTAATCTGGGGCAAAGCCTTTACCACCGGCAGCCCGTGCTGCAGCTGGTGCTGGATCGCTTGCCGGCCACCATGTTGCTGGCCGGCTGCGCTCTGGTGGTCTCCCTGCTGGTGGCTGTGCCCTTGGGGATTTTGGCCGGCTTACGCCAGCGCTCCTGGCTGGATTATCTGTCCCTCACCGTGTCCATCCTGGGCATCAGCATGCCGGTATTCTGGCTGGGGCCGCTGCTGATCCTGCTGTTCGCCGTAAAATGGCACTGGTTGCCGGTAGCAGGTGCCGGCAGCTGGAAACATCTGGTCCTGCCTTCCTTTACCATGGGCTTTGGTTTGGCAGCTATTACCCTGCGCATGATTCGTGCTTCCATGATCGAGGTCATGACGCGCGATTTCATTCGAACCGCCTACGCCAAGGGGCTGCCTCGCAGGCAAGTGGTGTTGCGCCACGCCTTGCGCAATGTGCTTATTCCAGTGGTCACCATCGTGGGCTTGCAACTGGGGGCTCTGTTTGGTGGTGCAGTCATTACCGAGGTGGTGTTCTCCTATCCTGGGGTGGGCCGTTTGCTGATCTTGTCCATCCTTAGGCGGGACTACCCGCTGGTTCAGGGAACCATTTTGGTGATTGCTTTTCTTTACATTTTAGTGAACCTGCTCACCGATTTGGTGTACAGCCGGATCGACCCGCGCATTCGGCTGGAGTAAGCCGTGTGAAAAGTTTAGCAAACAGGAAACCTCCTGCTTATTTTAAAGTTTATTGAACGATGAGAAACCGGCAGGGGGTGGTTTCCTGGCGAGCAAAAAATTTTTTACAGTTGCCGAGCTGGAAAAAATGATTAAATTATGAGGCTCATAGATAGAGAGGCTGGCGTAGCTCAACTGGTAGAGCAGCTGATTTGTAATCAGCCGGTTGTGGGTTCAAGTCCCTCCGCCAGCTCTCGGCGTGTGTCTATGGGGAGGTAGCGAAGCGGTCAAACGCACCAGACTGTAAATCTGGCGGCGCAATGCCTTCGGTGGTTCGAATCCGCCCCTCCCCACCAAGGTTTAGCTCGACCAAGGACCTGTGCGAATGCAGGGCTTTAGCAAGGAGCGAGGGGTTGGGAGATGTAGCGCTCTAAAACAAGAGGCGGGAGTAACTCAGCTGGTAGAGTCACGGCCTTCCAAGCCGTTGGTCGCGGGTTCGAGTCCCGTCTCCCGCTCAGGGGGAAGCCGCAAGGTCGGCTTTCCCCTTGCTTTGCAAGCCCACGTAGCTCAGTCGGTAGAGCACATCCTTGGTAAGGATGAGGTCACCGGTTCAAATCCGGTCGTGGGCTCTTTTTTATTGGCAAAAAGTTTCTTTAAGTGATGTGAACTCTAATTATTTTGGAGGAAAGTTAAATGGCTAAGCAAAAGTTCGAACGCAAAAAACCGCATGTGAATGTTGGTACCATCGGTCACGTGGACCATGGAAAGACCACCCTGACGGCGGCAATTACCAAATACTTGTCCCGTAAGGGTCTGGCTCAGGAAAAGGATTTCGAGGAAATCGACAATGCTCCCGAAGAGCGGGAACGTGGTATTACCATTGCGACCGCTCACGTAGAGTACGAAACCGACAAGCGTCACTATGCGCATGTGGACTGTCCAGGTCACGCGGACTACGTGAAGAACATGATTACCGGTGCGGCTCAGATGGACGGTGCCATTCTGGTGGTGAGTGCTGCCGACGGTCCCATGCCGCAGACCCGCGAGCATATTCTGCTGGCTCGTCAGGTGAATGTGCCTTACATCGTGGTGTTTTTGAACAAGGTCGATCAGGTGGACGATCCCGAGTTGCTGGATCTGGTGGAGTTGGAAGTCCGCGAGCTGCTGAGCTCCTACGATTTTCCTGGTGACGAGGTGCCGGTGATTCGCGGTAGCGCTCTGCAGGCCTTGCAGAATCCCGAAGATCCCGAAGCCACCAAGTGCATCCAGGAGCTGGTGGATGCCATCGATGAGTATATCCCCACGCCCCAGCGCGATGTGGATAAGCCCTTCTTGATGCCGGTTGAGGACGTCTTCAGCATTACCGGTCGTGGAACCGTGGGTACCGGCCGTATCGAGCGCGGTCGTGTCCGGGTTGGCGACGAAGTGGAAATCGTTGGTCTGGGTGCCCATCGGAAAACGGTGGTGACCGGTATCGAGATGTTCCGCAAATTGCTGGACGAAGGGATTGCCGGCGATAACGTGGGTCTGTTGCTGCGTGGCGTGGAAAAAGACGAGCTGGAGCGTGGTATGGTTGTAGCTGCTCCCGGTTCCATTACGCCGCATACCCACTTCAAGGCCAATGTGTATGTGTTGAAAAAAGAAGAGGGTGGGCGTCACACCCCGTTCTTCAGTGGTTATCGGCCTCAGTTTTACTTCCGTACAACCGACGTGACCGGCGAAATCACCCTGCCCGAAGGGGTGGAAATGGTGATGCCTGGTGACAACATTGTAATGGAAGTAAAACTGCTCAAGCCCATCGCTCTGGAAAAAGAGTTGCGTTTCGCAATCCGTGAGGGTGGCCGAACCGTGGGCGCCGGTGTGGTGACCGAGATTCTGGACTGATCGGGACCGGGAAAAGACTAAACTAGTGAGGCCTGAAGGTGCGTGAGATAATTACGCTGGAGTGCACGGTCTGTAAGCACCGGAACTACACAACAACGAAAAACAAACGCAAACACCCCCAGCGGGTGGAATACAAGAAGTATTGCCGGTTCTGCAATAAGCACACGGTTCACAAGGAAACGCGTTAAAACTCGTTAATTGGTTAGGCCTGTAGCTCAATTGGCTAGAGCACCGGTCTCCAAAACCGGGGGTTGGGGGTTCGAGTCCCTCCAGGCCTGCTACCAATTAA
>RFHE01000051.1 GCA_003696445.1 Calditrichota bacterium
GAAATTGTAGCGCTGGGTGAGGGCCGAGACGGAGAGATGTACGACTACGGCTGGATCGAAGAGGCCTCCACCGGGCGAAAAATCTGGCAGATGCGCTACGAGGATACACGCCATGCCGGTGGGGCAGTCAAAAACCGCATTGAGGAAAAAACCCTTACACTACCGGCAGGCACCTACCGGGTGGTTTACCGCACCGACGATTCCCATGCTTACAACGACTGGAATGCCAGTCCTCCCTACAATCCCTCGCGATGGGGCATTACCATCCTGCCTGCTTCGACGAAGGAGGCAGTAGCATCCGTCCAGAAAATCACACGGGCCGAGCAAGTGGACCACCTGCTGGTCAATCTGATTCGGGCAGGCAACAACGTGCATCTCCGCCAGCCGTTTACACTGGAGCGGCGAAGCAGAATTCGGGTTCAGGCCATCGGTGAGGGGGACTGGGACGAAATGTACGACTACGGCTGGATTGAAAATCGCCGGAACGGGGAAGTGGTCTGGATCATGAATTACAACGAAACCACCTGGGCGGGAGGCGCGCAAAAGAATCGAAAAATCGACACCGTCATCACCCTGCCGGCCGGGGAATATGAAGTTCATTTTGTAACCGACGATTCCCATGCCTACAACAGCTGGAACGACGATCCACCCGAAGAGCCGAACCTGTATGGCATTCGGGTCACCTTGCTGGAATAGACTAGATTATCCGGGAGCTAAACCATGAAACAGCTACGTTACCTGTGGGCCCTTCTTGTCCTGCTACTTCTGGCCGGTGCCGGTAGCACAGCCACGCTGAAGCAAACGGAAGTGCGCCGACTGAGCTGGGCACCGGGTCAAACCGTAAAAGTTTACAATGTCAATGGGTCCATTCAAGTGAATGGGTGGGACAGCACAATGGTGAAAGTTATTGCGCACAAAACCATTCGGGCCGAGAGCGGCCGAGCGGCGGAGCAAATTGCAGATAGCCTGAAAATCCAGCTCTCCAAAAAGCCAGAGTGGTTGGAAATTCGCTTGCCCGGAGTAAAAAACAGGAAATCCGGGTTCCTGAGTTGGCTGCTGGGTAACGACAATTCGGCCAGCGTGAAATTGGAGGTTTACCTGCCGCGAGAAACCAGCGTTTACGCCTCGACCTCCAACGGCCGCATCGAACTCCACCAGGTCCGGGGCCGCCACCGATTGAAAACCAGCAACGGACGCATAACGGGAAAGGGCGTGGCAGGAGGCATACAGGCCCACACCAGCAATGGCCGGATTGAAATGTCCCTGGTGCAGGTATTTCCTGGAGAATCGGTGGAATTGTTTACCTCCAATGGAAAAATTGAGGTTTTCCTTCCCGACTCCGCGCAGTTTAAGATGGTAGCAAAAACCAGCAATGGAAGAATCCAGACGGATTTTCCGCTAACAACCGCTGTAATAGAATCCGGCACCGAAGTGGAAGGCGAGGTTGGAAACAGCCGTTTCAATCTCGTTCTGAAGACCAGCAACGGGAACATCCACGTGGGTCATGTGGCAGCCTCAGCCGGGGGCGAGTCCCTGTTGGACTGGTTTCAGCTGGCCCGAAACCAGATTGGCCAATGGTTGGATCAGCTGCGCAGAGTGTCCGGGCGTGATTCCCTGCGCCAGTTGCTTGAACAGGTCTTGCAGGGGGCGACGCAGCACCTGAGCCAGAAACTTTCCCCAGCATTAGGCGCACAGCTGCTTCTTTAACGGACCCGAAACTGCGCTTTGCCTTGCGGTGGAATCCGATCGGCTTTCTGAACATATTTTCGGTACAAACGTCCTGCCTCGAAACCGCGGTTAGCCGTTTGAAATAGAAAACTTCCGGCCAGAACCCCCAGAACGATTAAAATCAGGCGCAGGTAACGGCCGGGACGGTTGCGACGTCCCGTAAGGGTCCGCAGCAGCCAGTAAACGGCAAAGACAGCGGCGGTAAGCAACCCCCAGAGTCGGTGTTGGGAAAGCAGAGCGGCGTCGCCAACCGGTATGTCGGGAAACTGCTGCGCCGTGCGCAGGCCGGCCCAGACGGCTCCGGCAGCCAGAAACAGCCCCACACTCAGCAGGCGACCGGCCCACTGCCTCAACGGGCGGTTTAAGGCCAGCAGTCCGATCATATCCAGTAAGATCCCCGCCACAAAGGCCATGATAACCAGATTCACCAGAAGCGCATGGAGCGTCACTGTCGCCCTCCCGAGTGCACAACCGCATCTCGCCGTCGCTTCAATTTCACCCCCTCAAGCAATCAGGCTCATCTGAAATTTCCGGGCAAAGGCGCTCTTGAAATGACGTCGGGTAGCCAGGTGGGCCGGCTGGCGCAGATGGGGATCCTGCTCCACCAGGGCAAACGCATCTCTCCGGGCCGCCTGAATGACCCGGCTGTCCTGAATCAGATCGGCAAAACGTAGATCCGGCATGCCGTGCTGGCGGGTGCCGAAAAACTCTCCGCTGCCCCGCAGGCGCAAATCCTCTTCCGCAATGCGAAACCCATCGGTGGTCGCCACCATCACCTCCATGCGCTCCCGGGCTACCTCGGTGATGTCCTTCGGGGTAACCAGAATGCAATAGGCCTGATCGGCACCCCGCCCTACCCGACCGCGCAGCTGGTGCAACTGGCTCAGCCCGAATCGCTCGGCATGCTCGATGAGCATGACCGTTGCATTGGGCACATCCACGCCCACTTCAATCACGGTCGTAGAAACCAGAATCTGAATCTCCCCTTCCCTGAATCGGCGCATCACCGCTTCTTTCTCCTCCATTTTCATCCGACCGTGGAGCAACCCCAACCGGAACGCGGGAAAGACTTTTTTCTGTAAATGCTGGAAAGCCTCGGTGGCGGCCTTCAGCTCCAGCTTTTCCGATTCTTCGATGATCGGGTAAACCACATAGGCCTGGCGGCCGTGTTCTACCTGCTGGCGAATAAAGTCCAGGATGCGCGGGAGGCGCTCCTCGGTGCGCCAGTATGTCTTCACCGGCTGGCGCCCCGGGGGCAGTTCGTCGATGACCGATACATCCAGATCCCCATAGAGGGTCAATGCCAGAGTTCGAGGAATGGGTGTGGCGGTCATCACCAGCACATGGGGTAATTTGCCTTTTTGAATGAGTGTGGAGCGTTGTTCCACCCCAAAGCGATGCTGTTCGTCGATAACGACCAGGGCCAGGCGGGCAAAGCTCACCGCCTCCTGGATCAAGGCATGGGTCCCCACTACCAGATCGACCTCGCCGCCGGCCAGTTGCTCCCGAATCCGCAGTTTCTCCCGCTCGGGCAAGCTTCCAATCAAGAGCGCCAGGCGGACAGGCAGGCCTTCAGCCAGCCGGCTGAGGGTTAGGAAATGTTGTTGGGCCAGAATTTCTGTGGGCGCCATCAAAGCGGCTTGAAAGCCGGAGCGCACGGTGATCATCATGGCCAACCAGGCAATGACCGTTTTGCCAGAGCCCACATCGCCCTGTAACAGCCGATTCATGGGATGGCTGCGCTGAAAATCCTCAAGAATTTCGTTGAGCACCCGCCGTTGTGCCCGGGTTAGTCGAAAAGGCAACCGGGCAACCAGCTCGTCCACCACCTTTTGATCTACCGCAATGGGTATGCCCATCACCGGGGACTGGTAGTAATGCTTGCGCAGGGCCATCAACAACTCCAGGAAAAACAGCTCTTCGTACTTAAACCGCCGGTAGGCCTGGTTTAAACGCTCCCGGGATTCCGGGAAATGAATCTGGCGAAAGGCTTCGGCCCGCCCGATCAGGTGATACTTGTGGAGCAGGTAATCCGGCAAGGTTTCTTTGATCTCCTCAGCGTAGCGCTCCAGGGCATTGTGCACAATTTTTCGAAAGCCGTAACTGCTCAGTCCCAGGCGCTTTAGGCCCTCTGTGCTTGCATACACGGGGATGATCTGGCCGGTGTGAATGGGATCTTTTTCCTCACTGAGGATGTCGAAATCGGGATGGACGATCTGCCAGTTGCGGTAATAGCCGATTTTTCCGCTGAAAGCAACCGTCTGGCCGGTGCGGAAAAGCCGCTCAAAGACGTCGATCTGATTGAACCAGACTGCCTCCAGCATGCCGGTCCGGTCGTAAATGGTTACAATGAGGCGGGGCTTTCCACGACGAATCCGCTCCACCCGCACCACCTCGCCTGCAACGGTCACTTCCTGATCTTTTTCCAACTGCGCAATGGGAAGAATGGTGGAGCGGTCCAGGTACCGGCGGGGAAAGTATTCCAGTAGATCGCCCACCGTTTCGATGCCGATTTTACGCAGTTCCTCAGCTCGCTTCTCGCCGACCCCTTTGAGAAACTGAATCGGGGTTGTTAAGCCATCGCTACTCATGCTTCCGCCGCCCATGCATTGCCCAGCGGGTTGACGTCCGGGTTTCACCGGCTTCCGGCAGACAGATGCCGGCCTTTAACCGGTTGCGCGAGAGACCGTGGCAGGAACGTTTCAGGTCGCGGTAACCGGGCGCTGGATAATCTCTTCTGCAATTTTTCCGTCGAACAACTGAATAACCCGATGGGCCTTTTCGGCAAACATTTCGTTATGGGTCACAATGACAAAGGTTTGCTGATATTTGCGATTCAGCGCCAGAATTAACTGAAAGAGCGCTTCGCTGTTTTTACGGTCTAGATCGCCGGTGGGTTCATCGGCCAGCACCAGTTGGGGCTGATTGATCAGGGCGCGGGCCACCGCCACGCGCTGTTGTTCGCCGCCGGACAGCTCCGAAGGGCGGTGGTGTAACCGTTCGCCCAGGCCCACCTCCTCCAGCAAGGCCACTGCTTTATCCCGATCCTGCCGCCAGTCCTTGCCCCGAATCATGCGGGGAATAAGGACATTTTCCAGGGCGGTAAACTCGGGCAGCAAATAATGGAATTGAAAAACAAACCCAACATACCGGTTGCGAAACTTGGCCAGGCGCTCCTCACTGAGCAGGCTGAGATCTTCCCCATTGATGAGCACGCGCCCGGTAGTGGGGCGATCCAGCGTCCCCAGAATATTCAACAACGTGCTCTTGCCCACACCGGAGGGCCCCATGATGACCAGAATCTCGCCCCGCAACACTTGCAGGTCGATGCCCTTCAGCACGTCCAGGATTTCCGGCCCGGAACGATACGATTTGGTGATGCCTTCCGCTCGCAAAATGTAGTCCGCTGCCCTACTCATAGCGAATCGCTTCCACCGGATGAAGTCCCGAAGCTTTGTAAGCCGGATACACCGAGGCGACCAGGCAGAGCAAAATGCCGGCCAGGGCAACGGCGGCGAAGTCGGTCCATTGCATGATAACCGGGAGCTTGTTGATCAGATACACGTCCGGGGGCAATCGGACCAACCCAACTTTTTGTTGCAGATAGCAAATCCCGTAGCCGATGCCGCTGCCCAGCAGCGTCCCGATTATGCCCACAATCACCCCTTCGTAAAGAAAAATCCGCAGAATACCTCGCGAGGAAGCTCCCATGCTCTTTAAAATGCCGATTTCGCGGGTCTTTTCCATGACGATCATGATCAGCGAGCTGACGATGTTAAACGCCGCCACCATGATAATCAGACTCAGGACCACAAAGGCCCCCCACTTTTCAATCGTCATCCAGCTGTACAGGGGTTTGTTCAGTTCGAACCAGGTGCGAGCCAGGAAGGGATAGCCGCCCAGCTTTTTTTCGATGAGCGGTGCCACCTGACCGGCCAGGTTGTAATGGTCCAGCTTAATTTCTATCCAGCTGACCGCATCCGGCAATTTGAACAGTTTCTGAGCCGCTGGAATGGAAATGTAGGCCATTACTTTGTCGTACTCGTAGAATCCGATTTCGCTGATCCCGGTCACGACGAATTGTTGCACCCGCGGCGGGCTCATAATGCCGGCATCCTTGGGAATGGTGAACAGGGTAACGATTTCGCCTTCTTTAAAAATCAGCAGGTTTTCCGCCAGGTATCGTCCCAGCACAATACCGGGGAGCCGCTTACCATTCACTTCCTGCATCCCCAGATCGAACTTTCCGGAAACAATGCTGCGCGGCACTTCAGTGACCTCTCCGGCGGTTTTCGGATCCAGCGCGCGAATCACGGTGGGCTGGTTGTTCTCTTTGGAGCGGATGACCCCTTCCCGCACAATAACCGGCGTGACGCCAACCACGTGGGGGACCTGGCGGATCAGATCGACCAGCTGCTGGTAATTTTCGATTTCGTCGGAATAGTATTTACGCACCCGAATGTGCGCATCGGCATTGATCAGGCGGGTACGCACCTCGGCTTCGAAGCCGTTAAACACGGAGAGTACGATATCCAGCGCGGCCACACCAATCAGCACGCCGATAATGGAAACGTAGGTGATGATGGAAATGAACCCGGTGCGGCGTTTGGCCCGGAAATAGCGCAAGGCAATGAAGGACTCGTAGTTCATTCGCCGTCGCCGTTCTCCGTTTCGTTTTCGGGAGCCACCTCTTTTTCCGGCCGCATGGCGGGGAAGAGCAGCACGTCGCGAATTGAGGGCTGATCGGTCAACAGCATGGTCAGCCGATCAATCCCGATGCCCAGCCCGGCGGTAGGCGGCATGCCATATTCCAGGGCACGCAGAAAATCTTCATCCAGCACCTGAGCTTCCTCGTCGCCCAGTTCCCGCAAGCGCATTTGCTGCTCGAAGCGCTCGCGCTGGTCGAGGGGATCGTTGAGCTCGCTGAAAGCGTTCCCGATCTCCTTGCCGGCAATGATCGGCTCGAAACGTTCCACCAACCGCGGATTTTCCCGATGCCGTTTGGCCAGCGGCGACATTTCCAGTGGATAGTCGATGATGAAGGTCGGTTGAATCAAGTTCGGTTCCACAAATTCGCTGAAAATTTCGTCGATGATTTTGCCAGCCCCCCAGCCATCTTCCACGGTCACATGAAGTCGCTCGGCCGCCTCCCGCAGCTGGGGTTCATCGGCCTCGCTTAAATCCATGCCCGTGTATTCTTTAATGGCTTCAAACAGCGGCAACCGCCGCCAGGGTGGCGTCAGATCAATTTCCTGCCCCTGGAAGGTAATTCGTGTGGTACCCAGCACCTCTCTGGCCACCGAACTGATCAGCTCCTCGGTAAACTGCATCATCCAGTGGTAATCCCGATAGGCCACATAGAGTTCCATCTGGGTGAATTCGGGATTGTGGAAGCGATCCATCCCTTCGTTGCGAAAGTCCTTAGCAAATTCGTAAACCCCCTCGAAACCGCCCACAATCAACCGCTTCAGATACAGTTCGTTGGCGATGCGCAGGTAAAACTTCATGCCCAGCGCATTGTGGTAGGTGACAAACGGCCGCGCCGAGGCCCCGCCGTAGATGGGTTGCAGAATGGGGGTTTCCACTTCCAGATAGCCCCGGGAATCGAGAAACTGGCGCATGGTGGCGATGATTCGAGAGCGCTTGATGAAAACCTGACGAACCTCTGGATTGACAATCAGGTCCACATAGCGCTGCCGGTAGCGCAGTTCTTTATCGGAGAAGGGATCGTAAACAATTCGCTTACCATCAACAATTTTTTCCTTGACGATAGGCAGCGGCCGCAAACTTTTACACAACAGCTCGAAGGATTGTACCTGAATGGTAATTTCTCCGGTTCGGGTCTTGAACACCTGCCCTTCTACCCCGATAATGTCGCCGATGTCCAGCAGCCGATATACCTCGAACAGCCGGTCGCCGACCACATCTTTTTTCAGGTAAATCTGAATCTTCCCGTGCATGTCCTGGATGTGCATGAAGGCTGCTTTCCCCATGTGGCGGCGGCTCATGATGCGCCCGGCCACCCGAACCGTCTGATTTTCCAGCGCCGTGTAATTTTGCAAGACTTCTGCTGTGGTGTGGGTTCGGTCGAATTTATAGGGATAGGGGTTTATCCCCATTGCACGAAGTTTTTTCAGCTTCTCACGACGTTGCAGCATGAGCTGGTTGACTTCTTCCACGCCTGCTCTCCCAGGTTTTTGGTCAAAAAATTAAGTTTAAAGTTAATGCCCGCCAAGGGGGGACAAAAGCAAAATGCAAACCAACTGCGAGCGAGTGATCAGGAACGGCGAGGCAAACTGTCCGGGGTAAAAGCCACCGGGAGTAAGGCTTTTAGAGGCATGGCACGGCGTTGTTGCCCATCGCTGGAGAACATGATCACTTCGATATCCGGGGCGAAATCCATTAGCACCTGACGGCAGGCACCACAGGGGGATACCGGCTCTTCGGCATCGCTAATAATAA
>RFHE01000342.1 GCA_003696445.1 Calditrichota bacterium
ACCGGTACAAAGGTGAACGGCTGGCCGCGTAATTGTTCGAAGAGGGTCTCGGAAAGCACAATCTGCTCGGGACCGGCATGTTTTTCCAGCCGGGCGGCGATGTTGACCACATCGCCATAGACATCGTTGTGATCCACCACGGCGGTGCCCATGTGGAGGGCGACGCGAATCTGGATGCGGTCCTCGGGCAGGCGCCTCCCATTGTCCTGCGCCAGGGTGCGCTGCATCTGGCAGGCCGCCCGGGCCGCCGCCACCGAATCTTCAAAGTAAGAGAGGATGCCGTCACCGATGGTTTTAATGATTTTTCCATCGAACCGCTGCACCACCGGAAACATGAGCTGGTTGTAGCGCTGGATCATGGCCCGGCCTTCCAGGTCCCCCCGGCGCTCGAAGAAGGCAGTGGAGCCCACCACATCGCTGAACATCACCGTAATCTGCCGGGTGAATTTGCTGGCAATCAGCTCGTCGATGCGCTGGCGGGCCTGGAGCAGATCTTCAATGCTTTCTTTGACCGCCTCGTCCTGTGGACCGGCTGGAGCCTCCGGTGGTCGATTCCCGGCCTCGGGGAAGGTCCCTTCGGGCGCCGGTCGGGTGTGCGGCTGTCCAGCCCAACCCAGCAGCGCTTCCTTCAACTCCAGAGCCGACTCAAAACGTTGTTTGGGGTCTTTCTCCAGGCAGCGGTGAATCGCCCGGCTCAGCGCAACCGGAAACTCCGGATTCACCCGCTCAATGGGCTCTGGTTCTTCATTAACCGCCGCATAGAGCACCGCCATGGGGTAGTCTCCCTGGAGGGGCAACCGCCCGGTGGCCATTTCGTAGGCCATGCAGCCAATCGAGTAAAGGTCCGCCCGGTGATCTACCTCCCTGCCCTGAGCCTGTTCAGGAGCCATGTACTGGAGCGTGCCCACCAGCTGCTCCCGGGCGGTCAGGGAACTGGCGTTCTTCAGTTTGGCCAGGCCGAAGTCCAGAATCTTTACCCTGCCTTCCGGGCTCAACATAATATTTTCCGGCTTCAGATCCCGGTGCACGATGCCCTGTTGATGGGCGCAGTGAATCCCGTCGCAGATCTGACTCACAATATCCACAATCCGGGGAACCGCCAGGGGGGCCTCCTGAACCACGGCCCGCAGGCTCTCTCCTTCCACATATTCCATGGCGATATAATTGGATTCCCCCTCCTGAAGGAAGGCGAAAACCGTCACGATATTGGGGTGATTGAGTGCAGCGGCACTCTGAGCCTCGCGCAAAAACCGCTGGCGGGCTCCTTCGCGCAGTTGATCATGGGAAGGAAGCGTTTTCAATACCACCTTTCGCTTCAACACCGTGTCTTCGGCCAGGTACACCTCGCCCATGGCCCCCCGGCCGATTTCCTCCAACAAGGCATATGGTCCAATCTGTTTGCTCTGCATCCTGTTACCTGGAAGGGTTGGGTTAGCTCATGTTTTCCACGGCAGCAACCGACTCAACCAGCGCCGCCAGGCTCTCCCTGCCGCGCGAGGCGGTTTGTTGTTACCGCGGCCGGACCGGCGGCGAAAATGGTCCTCCAGTAACCTGGTGGCCAGGGCGACATGTCCATGCTCTTGCTTCAGGTAGCCCCGCCTTTGCAGGTCCGCCTGAAGGTATTGCAGTGCGGCAGGCACCGATTCACCGGCAACAAGGTGGTGCAACACCTGTTTTTGTTCTTCGCTGAAATAGTCCTCCATCGCCTGGAGGTAATCGGCCAGGGAATGGTGTAGTGTGTCTTCCAGCGCCTGCCAGTGGGCTTCGTTCAGGCTCCCCAGCTGACGCTTCTTCTGAAACGCGAGATGGCAGCTTTGCTGCAGGGGATAGGGAAACCCACCGGCCAGCTGCCACAGCCGTTCGGCTTCCGGTTCAAGGCTGCATCCCGCCTCCCGGCTGAGGCCGATGTACTGCCCCGCCTCCGCCTCCTCCAGGGGCTTGAGCGTCATGTTGGTGAAAATATTAAAAAAGGGGGACTCCTCGATTTCTTTGGAAACACACAATTTTTGCAGGTCCAGAAACGAGGTGGTGACGTAAGCCAGAGGATAGTTGTTGGCCAGGGAGCGCAGAAAGGAGAAGAACTCCAGCGGAAAACTTGGGTTTTGCGTTACCAGATGAAAGTCATCAAAAAAAATCACCATTTTTTTCCCGTGGTGGTGAAGCTGTTCGACGATTTGTTTGAAAAAATCGTAACTGGGTTGTTGCTTTTCCACGGTCAGATGCCGGGCAACCGCCTGGAGGACCTGGCGGCACAACTGTCGGGAGAATGCAGCGAAATCGAAGGCCTCTCCGGGCTGCACCGGAACCAGCACAAAAACGTATTCCTCAGGGCAGGTCAGGTAGCGGGTGCGAATTTCTGGAGCAAACAGCCGATGGAGCAGAGAGCTCTTGCCGATGCGCGGCTCACCCACCAGGGAAATGGACTGCGGGCGTTGTGCCCCGATCCGCGAATAAATGCGCGACAGATAGAGCCGGCGGCCCACAAAAAGGGAGCCCTCGGCAAGCACCGGGCGGTCCGGGTAAGGATTGCTCCCTAAAACCGTTCGTTGTGAATCCATCGCGTCCCCATCATGTGTTTCAAGTGCCTTGCCCTTTAAGCAGCCCTTTACCAGGCAAACCAGAGGCTGCATCCAGCGGGGCAGGCGGCATGCCCTGCCCTGCAATGGTCTTTTTCTCTTTGCGCTACCGGGGGCTCCCGGAAATCGACCGTCTGCACCGATTCGGGTTAAAATGCAAATTCGAAGCCCACGGTGGGCGTCACGCTGGATTGGAGGCCCTGGCGATTCAATGGAAACATCAAATTGGCCACGATCAGCAGGTCTTCTTTGGGATTCAGTTTGGTCCCGATGGCCGCCCTCAGGGTATGATCCCGGGTGCGAGCGGGGATGTTGGTCAGGCTGATATCCCGACTTAAAAAAAGCGTCTGCCCGCTGCTGCGCTCAAACGCCCCCTCAACGTGAACCTTCTGCGGAAAGCGAAACCCATCCCGGTAGGCATCCAGCTGAATCAGTCCGTTTACGTCAAAAACAAAGGTAAACCAGTCGGCAATCCGCTGGTCGTAGCCCAGAAACACCTCCACCTGATTGGGCAAAGAGCCCCCTCGCGCAAGGTAGGAGGCATTGAAATGGGGCGAAAAATCCCCCAGGCGAGAGGAAAAAATCTGGGTGAATCGGAAAACCGATTGCCC
>RFHE01000343.1 GCA_003696445.1 Calditrichota bacterium
CGTCACGGCCTACCCGAGGCGCTGGTGCCCTTTGTCTGCGGCTTCACCGGGCGGGGACGGGTGGCCCAGGGGGCCCAGGCGATCTACGACCTGTTTCCGGTGGTGAAAATCCCCGCAGAGGAACTGCATGACTTTTTGGCCGGCCGCAAATTTTCCAACGGCACCCTTTACAAGGTGGTCCTGAATAAACCGCAATTGTACCGGCCGCGAACTGGGCAGGCCCTCATTCAGGAGTTCAATTGGTACGAATTTCAAACTTACCCGGAGCGCTACGAAGGGCAACTGGAGCAGTACCTGCCTTACCTGACGATGTTGATCAACGGCATTTACTGGGAGCCCCGATTCCCGCGTCTGGTGACCCGGGAGGGCATTCGGCGCCTCTTCCAGCAGCAGAGTCGCCCCCGCCTGCGGGTGATCGGCGACATTACCTGCGATATCGAGGGCTCCATCGAAATCACCCTCAAGGCCACCAACATGACCAACCCGGTGTACGTGTACAACCCTTTTACCGGTCAGATTCAGGATGGCTGGGAAGGGGAAGGGGTGGTGGTCATGGCCGTGGATAAGCTGCCCACCGAGCTTCCCCGGGAGGCCAGCGAAGCCTTTGGCAAGGCCCTGCTGCCGTTTGTGCCTGATCTGGCTGCAGCCGACTTCAGTGCACCGCTGGAAGCGCTCCAACTACCGCCGGAATTTCGCCGGGCACTCATCGTGCACCGTGGCCGGCTTACCCCGGAGTTTGAATATTTGCGCCAGCATTTACCCTGACCTCTGAGGAAGCTGTGGTCTCAGGGACCGGGTAGCTTACTCCTCCAGGTCTTCGATTTTTTCCTGGAACCGCAGGCCCAGCTTTTCCAGCTCGTTCAGAACAGGCTGGTAAATGGCCGGATGGGTGGGCAGGTGAGACCCGGTGAGGGGAATTTTATTGAGCAGAATTAGCTTTGCCGCCACGGCCGCCGGCAGCCCCACGGTTTTGGCGATGGCGGTCATCCCGTCCGGTTCGCCGAAATCCAGCAGTGTAGAATTGATTCGCTTTTTCCGATCCGGCTGATCGGGGAAATAGGCGTCCACCTCGTGCTTAACCACCACCATGTCCCTGCCGCCGGGGGGCAGTTTGAGTTTTTCCACCAGCAGATGGATCATGACTTGGGCGGCCGTCCTAACCGGCGCGCCGATTTTCTGCTTGGAGAACAATCCCAGCCAGCGGAAAATGTCCATCACCTTGCCGGTGGGACTAATATGCAAGAAGTTGGCCACCCGTTGCTCCAGCCGGGTCCCGGAAAGATGAATGGGGAGAAACATTTCCACAAACTCCCGATAGGTGCGCTCGGGTAGGTCGGGAATAATCAGCGTTTCGTTGGTTAGGCCCAGCTGAACGATGTAGTACCAGGTTTCGCTCCAGCCCGGATAGCGCAGGCTGCCGCGGATCATGGTTACCAAATTCTCATCCAGGCCGTAAACCCGCTGGTAGTTCAGCGAATCCCGATTGGGAAAGGCTTCCAGGGTACCGATGCCTTCCACATCCACCATCCAGCTGCGCTGAAAGACGTTGTGGTAAGGTAGAATCTTAATGAATCCGTTTTCCATGTACTGGGCCCCATTCTCTCCCGCGCGAACGATGTTGCGGGGGTTCCAGGTGACGCAGTAACGCAGGGGATTGGTGGCTGCCTCGGGTGCAGGCAATCCCCCGCCGTAGGATTTGAAGGCCACGATTTTAGCGTTCTGGGCTTTCAGTTTCTGGATCAGGCGCATGGCGGACATGTGGTCGATGCCGGGATCCAGTCCCATCTCATTGAGGATCAGGATACCCTGGCGGTGGGCATCCCGGTCCAGTTCGCGAATCTGATGGTCGCGGTAGGACGCCGAAATCATCGGTTTGGCGTGGTAAACACAGTCCAGGGCCACCAGATGTTGAAATGGGGGCGCCAGCAGGTAAACCACAATGTCCGATTGAGAGATCAGCGACGAGCGCAGGGCGGCATCGGTAATGTCCAGCTGAACGGTACTGCCCCGAGGGTGGTCGGCCACCCGTTCCCTGGCCTGTGCTTCGTCCAGATCGGCGACGGTAACGAACCAATCGTGTTGTTCTGCTTCCTTCAACAGGTAACGAATCAAATACGGCGCGCTCTGGCCGGCTCCCAGAACAAGGATGTTTTTCATCTCGGCTTTCTCCGTCTCGGAATTTTCGCCAGTTCTCGCGGCCTGCCAATTTAGTGTTGAAGAAAGGACTTTTTAAAGGCCTTTCCTCCTTTTCAAAGCTCCAGCGAAAGGTGGGAGAGCCTCTCCGGGAGGTGCGTCCCGGAGACGGCTCCAGTCAAGAGGAGAGTAGGTGTTCAGGGGATTGGGGCAGCAAGGCATTTTCGCTTCAGGTCCAACCCGAACTGCGCTGCCAAAGAGGACAAATACCGTGCCACAGCTGAAAACCCCTGCCCGGGCCTTCCGAAAGAGCGAACCAGCCTCAGGGGTGTGCAAAGCTTTTACAAAGGGGACCGATCGTTGCTCAGCCCGTCTGGCGCGCCCTGCACCGTGCTCCGGGGAAACTTTCATCGCCGGTCCATCATTAAACAGTTCGGCAATCGGAAAAAAGCGTTGTAAAGGGTGTTTGCTCTTGTTAAATTTTGGGCTCAAATTTCTGGAGGGATGATTTAGACGGGGCCGTAGCTCAGTTGGGAGAGCGCGTGAATGGCATTCACGAGGTCAGGGGTTCGACTCCCCTCGGCTCCACTCAGCCATGGAAATGCAATTACTGATTACGGCTGGTCTACTGGTTCTGGTCACAGCCTTGTTTGCCCTGTACGGGAAAGAGCGGCATCAGGCGCGGCATAAGCCGCAGCGGATCTTAGAAAAAATTCGCCAGCGTCGCCAGCCGCAGCACTGAGCCGGTGGCCGAACCGGGATTTCAAGTGATCGATTGCGCAGGGCGCCGTACCCAAGTGGCTAAGGGAGAGGTCTGCAAAACCTCCATTCGGCGGTTCGAATCCGCCCGGCGCCTCAACCCTCCTTTTTTCTTTTCCCATTGGTTCAAGATTGGCCCGATTTTTGTCTTAAATTTTGCCCCGGCGGTGGAGGCAAGCTATCCTTTTCCGTGCCGGCCAGCGGCTGGAAACGCCGGACCCGAATAACAGGAGATAGGCAGAGCATGCAGGAGAAACGGAATTCAACGACGCTCAAACCCCGGCAGTCCTCGCACAGGACCTGGCTGTGGCAGCTTTCGATGGCGCTCCTCTGGACCAGCGCACTGTTACTGCTGTCCGCATTTCTCTCCCGGCTTGCTGCCCAGACGGTTTCGGTGACGCCGATTCTGGAAACCGATCCGGTGCCCAGTTCCGGCGACGCAGCGGACGATGCCTGCATCTGGATCCACCCTACCGATCCTTCCCAGAGCCTGATCATCGCCACGGACAAGACCAGCGGCCTGCTGGTGTACGACTTGAACGGCCATCAACTGCAATACCTGGCCAGTGGCGAGCCCAACAACGTGGACCTGCGGTACAACTTTCCCCTGGGTGGGGACCTGGTGGCTCTGGTCGGGGTGTCCGATCGGGCGGGCAAGGACAG